>LELG01000099.1 GCA_001045575.1 Candidatus Burkholderia pumila | reverse complement strand
ATGAAACGCGAATTGCATCGCAGTTCGTTCATGATCGCCCCGCGCGAGGCCCCGCAGGATCAACCGCGCTCGCCCCACCTGGCCAATGGCCATCGTTCGGCTGCGCTGTATCGACAGCGGTTCTTCGCGCTCGGCTTCAGTTAGATTCATTTTGCCCATGCACCTTTAGATCAGTGTAATTTCATTGGGTCAATATACTAACGCGCGGGGACGGCGCAGCGCAGCGCCGTCCGGCGAGGCCATCCCGACATAAAAACGAATGAGACGTGATTAGCATTTGCATAGCCGCCTATAACGGGGCGAAATACATCGTTGAGCAGATCGACTCCATCATTGGCCAGATCGGCCCCGAGGACGAGATCGTAGTGTGCGACGACCAGTCGGCCGACGACACGCTCGCCATTCTGGCGAGCTATAATGATCCGCGCATTCGCATCCACCGGAATGAAACGCGGCTCGGACACGTGCGCAACTTCGAGAAGGCAATGCGGCTCTCGCGCGGCGAATTCATCTTCCTGTCCGATCAGGACGATATCTGGCTGCCCGACCACGTGCAGAGTATGCTTGCCAGACTGAACGAGAATCCATCGGTCAATCTGGTCGCAAGCAACTTCGACCTCATCGACGCGCAAGGCAACCCGACGGGCGAGTTCCGAAAGCTCGGCGAACCCGGCAAGACCCCGCTGGCGCAGATCGGCGCCATTTTTCTCGGGCGGGCGCCGTATTACGGCTGCACCTTCGTGTTTAGACGACGCCTGATGCAATCGTGCCTGCCGATTCCCAAGGGTATCGAGTCGCACGACATCTGGTTTGCGCTGATCGCCAGTTCGATCGGTACGGTTGTCAACCTTCAGACGCCCACGCTTCTGCATCGAATCCACGGCGAGAACATGACGGTCGAAAAGCGGCGTGCGCTCGGCGTGGTGCTGAAATCCAGACTTCGTTTCCTGTCGGCTCTTGTGTCGAGGCTGATCTCACTGAAATTCAATTGGCATAGGACCATCTGAAAATGACATCGACAGATTTTTTCCGTGACAAGACCCTGCTCGTCACCGGTGGCACCGGTTCATTCGGCAATGCGATCCTTCGCCGTTTTCTCGATTCCGACATCGCGGAAACCCGCGTCTTCAGCCGCGACGAGAAGAAACAGGACGAAATGCGTAAGCGCTATGCCAGTTCAAAACTGAAGTTTTATATCGGCGACGTGCGCGACAAGAGAAGCGTGAATTCCGCTATGCGCGGCGTCGACTTCGTTTTCCACGCAGCCGCGCTGAAGCAGGTTCCTTCGTGCGAATTCCACCCCATGCAGGCGGTGCGCACCAACGTGCTCGGCACGGAAAACGTTCTCGAAGCCGCCATCCAACAGGGTGTGAAGCGCATCCTCTGCCTGAGTACGGACAAGGCTGTCTATCCCATCAACGCGATGGGCATCAGCAAGGCCATGATGGAAAAGGTTATGGTGGCGGTAAGCCGCAATCTGGAAGGCACACAGTCGGTCATTTGCGGCACGCGCTACGGCAATGTCATGGCGTCGCGCGGTTCGGTCATTCCGCTCTTCGTGAGCCAAGTGCTCGCGGGGCAGCCCATCACCATCACGGACACGAGCATGACGCGCTTCATGATGACGCTCGCGGACGCGGTCGATCTCGTGCTCTACGGCTTCCAGCATGGCAACAATGGCGACATCTTCGTGCAGAAGGCGCCGGCCGTCACGGTCGAAGTGCTCACGCAGGCGATTCTCGAACTGATGGGCAAGCCGGATCATCCGGTGCATGTCATCGGCACGCGCCACGGCGAGAAGCTTTACGAAGCGCTGCTAAGCCGCGAAGAAATGTCCTGCGCGGAAGACATGGGCGACTACTTCCGCGTGCCGCCGGATGGCCGCGATCTGAATTACGCGAAGTTCGTCGAACAGGGCGAGCAGCGCATCACGCAAAACACGCACGGCGAGGACTACAACTCGCACAACACGCGCCGTCTCGATATCGAAGGCATGAAGGCGCTGTTGCTAAAGCTGGATTTCATGCAGCGAATCGCGCGCGGCGAGCCGACCGTCGCCGAGGAGTAAGTCATGAAGATACTGATCACCGGCGTCAACGGGTTTGTCGGCAAAAACCTGCGGCTGCATCTCGCGGAACGCAAGGACGTCGAAGTGCAATGCTTCACGCGCGAAGACGATCCCGCACGCCTGCCCGCGCTCGTTGCCCAAACGGACTTCGTGTTTCACCTCGCGGGCGTCAATCGCCCGCAGGATCCGCAGGAATTCGTCACCGGCAACGCGAATCTCACCGAAGCGTTCAGCCGCGCCCTGGCGTCCGAGGCTGAACGCTCGGGCCGCAAGATTCCGTTGATCTATGCCTCGTCCACGCAGGCCGCGCGGGACAATCCCTACGGCCAGAGCAAGCGCGCGGCTGAACAGGCCTTGCAGGCGGTGGCGCACAGTCACCAGATTCCGGTGCACGTATTCCGCCTGCCCCATGTATTCGGCAAGTGGTGTAAGCCGAACTACAACTCGGCGGTCGCCACGTTCTGCCACAACATCGCGCGCGAACTGCCGATCCAGATCAATGATCCGCAGGCACAGGTCGCACTCGTCTACGTGGACGATGTGATCGGACGCTTCCTCCAGCTGATGGATGGCGCCGACGCGCAAATCGATGCCGACGGATTCGCCGTCGTCGCACCGCAATACACGACGACGGTCGGTTCGCTGGCGGACCAGATCCGCGGTTTCCGCGGCAGCCGCGACACGCTGACGATCGATCGTGTAGGCACGGGCCTGACCCGCGCGCTATATGCGACGTACGTGAGCTATCTGCCGGTGGAAGCCTTCGCGTATCCGGTGCCGCAGTACGGCGACCCGCGCGGCGTCTTCGTCGAAATGCTGAAGACCGCCGACTCGGGACAGTTTTCGTATTTCACCGCGCATGCGGGCGTGACGCGCGGCGAACACTATCACCATACGAAGACCGAGAAGTTTCTCGTCATCAAGGGTGAGGCGCGCTTCAAGTTCCGCCACATGCAAAGCGGCGAAACACACGAGATCCTGGCCTCGGGAGCGAAGCCCGAAATCGTCGAAACGGTGCCGGGCTGGACGCACGACATCACGAACGTCGGTGCGGACGAGATGGTCGTCATGCTCTGGGCGAACGAAGTGTTCGACCGGACGCGCCCCGACACCTTCGCGTGCCCGCTCTGATACCCGTTCACCGCAGTCACTCTTGCAAACGTCGATGAAAAAGCTAAAAGTCATGACCGTGGTCGGCACACGACCCGAAATCATTCGTCTGTCGCGGATTCTCGCGCGGCTCGACGAGCATTGCGAGCACGTGCTTGTGCATACCGGCCAGAACTACAACTACGAACTCAACCAGATCTTCTTCGACGATCTGGACATTCGCAAGCCCGATCACTTTCTCA
The DNA here is from genome assembly GCA_001045575.1 of Candidatus Burkholderia pumila. Classification (GTDB taxonomy): domain Bacteria; phylum Pseudomonadota; class Gammaproteobacteria; order Burkholderiales; family Burkholderiaceae; genus Caballeronia; species Caballeronia pumila. Next base: position 7,559 of record LELG01000099.1, on the reverse strand, counting down.
ATGCGGCGGGCGAATCGGCGGCGGAAACCATCGGCAAGATCATCATTGCGATGGACGAAGTGCTGGCCACGGAAAAGCCGGAAGCATTGCTGGTGCTGGGCGACACGAACAGTTGCCTCTCGGTGATTCCGGCCAAGCGCCGCAAGATTCCGATCTTCCACATGGAAGCCGGCAACCGTTGCTTCGACATGCGCGTGCCCGAGGAAATTAACCGGCGTATCGTCGACCATACGGCGGATATCAATCTGACCTATAGCTCGATTGCGCGTGAGTATCTGCTGCGCGAAGGCCTGCTGGCGGACATGGTCATCAAGACCGGCAGCCCGATGGCCGAAGTGCTTGCTCACTACAAACCGCGCATCGACGCATCCGATGTGCTGACGCGTCTGTCGATCGGCGAAGGGCAGTTCTTCGTGGTCAGCGCGCATCGGGAAGAGAACATCGACTCGGATGTCAACTTCGGCAAGCTGGTAAACGTGCTCAATTCCGTCGCCGAAGGTTATGGGCTGCCGGTGATCGTCTCCACGCATCCGCGCACGCAAAAGCGTGTCGATGCAATGGACGCACGTTTTCACGCCAACGTGCGGCTGCTCAAGCCGCTGGGCTTCAGCGACTACAACAAGCTCCAGCTGTCCACGTGCGCCGTGCTGTCGGACAGCGGCACCATCAACGAGGAATCCTCCATCCTGAACTTCCCGGCGCTCAATCTGCGTGAAGTGCATGAGCGTCCCGAGGGCATGGAAGAGGCCGCCGTCATGATGGTCGGTCTCGAAGCCGACCGTGTGATGCAGGGGCTCGACATCCTGTTGACGCAGGCGCGCCGTGAAACGCGTTCGTTGCGTCAGGTCGCCGACTACAGCATGCCGAACGTGTCCGAAAAGATGCTGCGCATCATCCACAGCTACACCGACTACGTGAACCGCGTGGTGTGGAAGAAGGCTTGAGGGAGCGACGCATGCGCCTGCTCGTGGTGACTCAGTACTTCTGGCCCGAAAACTTCCGGATCAACGATCTGGTCGCCGAGCTCGTGAGGCGCGGACACGAAGTCACAATCCTGACCGGGCGTCCCAACTACCCGCAGGGAAAGGTGTTTCCGCAATACATCGAGAACCTGGCGGCGTTTTCGCGTTTCGAAGGTCAGGAGGTCATCCGCGTGCCGATGGTGCCCAGAGGCACGGGCGGCATTCGGCTGATGCTCAATTACTTCACGTTCGCCGTCAATGCGACCGTGCTGGGTCTGTGGAAGCTGCGCGGCCGCCAGTTCGATGCCGTCTTCGCCTATGAACCGTCGCCCATCACCGTCGGCCTGCCTGCGGCCGCGCTGCGGGCGGTCAAGCGCGCGCCGATGGCGTTCTGGGTGCTGGATCTGTGGCCGGAAACGCTCGAAGCTATCGGCGTCGTGCGATCGCCTGCGTTGCTGCGTATGGTTGGCAAGCTGGTCACGTTCATCTACCGGCGATGCGATCTGATCCTTGCGCAGTCGAAGAGCTTCATTCCGCAAATCAGGCGGTATGCGGGCAGTGACGGGCGCATCGAGTACTTCCCGAGCTGGGCAGAGTCGCTGTTCGATGCGAGCGATGTCGCGTCTGCTGCCGAGGTCGCGGAGCAGCCGGACAGTTTCAACGTCATGTTTGCCGGGAATATCGGTGACGCGCAGGACTTTCCGGCGATTCTCGCGGCGGCGGAGCGTTTGAAGGAGCATCGTCATATTCGCTGGCTCATTGTCGGCGATGGGCGCATGTTCGGCTGGGTCACGGAGGAAATCGAGCGGCGCAGTTTGCAGGATACCGTGGTGCTGCTCGGCCGCTATCCGGTCGAACGCATGCCGTCTTTCTTCAGGCACGCGCACGCGTTGCTCGTCAGCCTGAAAGACGAACCGATCTTTGCAATGACCATTCCGGGCAAGCTGCAGTCGTATCTCGTCGCAGGCATCCCCATCGTGGCGATGCTCAATGGCGAAGGCGCGGAAATCGTGCAGAGCGTCGGCGCGGGACTGACCTGCGCCTCCGGCGATCACGAAGCGCTAGTGGCGCGCGTACTCGAACTGTCGCGCATGACGGATGCGGAACGCGCGCAGATGGGCCGCGATGCTCAGGCGCTGAGCATGCGCGAATTCGATCGTGACACGCTGATCGGACGGCTGGAAAACTGGCTGAAGACAATGTCGTACGGCAAATGCCCGCCGTGCGGATCACAGGAGGCGAAATGATCTTTGTGACGGGTGCGACCGGCTTCGTAGGCCGCGCGCTGGTTGCGCGGCTTGCCGGCGACGGCATTGCGACGCGCGCCTGCGTCCGTCGTGCGGATGCGGTTATGCCCGCCGGCGTCGAGACGGTGCGGATGGCGGATTTGTCGGCGGAACTCGACTGGAGCGAAGCGCTGCGCAGCGTGACGGTGGTGGTTCACGCAGCCGCACGCGTTCACGTGATGCAGGACACGGCCACCGATCCGCTCGCCGAGTTCCGGCGCGTGAACGTCGCGGGCACGCTGAAGCTCGCCGAACAGGCGGCGGCAGCGGGTGTAACGCGGCTCGTCTTCGTCAGTTCGATCAAGGTCAACGGCGAGGCCACGACGCGCGGCAAGCCGTTCACGGCGGCGGACACGCCTGCGCCGCTGGATGCCTACGGCATCTCCAAGATGGAAGCGGAGCAAGGGCTGCGGGAAATCGGCGCGCGCACGGGCATGGAAATCGTGGTGATCCGGCCGCCGCTAGTCTATGGTCCGGACGTGAAAGCCAATTTCCAGGCGATGATGCGCTGGTTCGATCGCGGCGTGCCGCTTCCGCTCGGCAGTATTCACAATGCACGCAGTCTGGTGGCGCTGGACAATCTGGTCGCGCTAATCGTGGCGTGCCTGAGGCATCCGGCGGCGGCGAACCAGACGTTCCTCGTCTCCGATGGCGAAGATCTGTCGACAACCGAACTGCTGCGCCGCATGGGCCGCGTGCTGGACCGGCCGGCACGGCTGCTGCCGCTGCCGGCATCGCTGATCGGCCTGGCGGCATCGGTGCTCGGGAAACCGGCCATCGCGCAGAGATTGTGCGGCTCGTTGCAGTTAGATATCTCGAAGACTACAGAATTGCTGGACTGGAATCCTCCCTTGTCGGTCGAAGAGGGATTGCGCAAGGCCGCCCGAGGTTATCGAAGTGAAGCGTCTATTTGATTTCGTCGTGGCGAGCTGCGCCACGGTCATTCTGCTGCTTCCCATTGCCATCGTCACGCTGGCGGTGCGGCTGACATCGCCCGGGCCCGTGCTGTACTGGTCAGATCGTGTCGGGCGGAACAACTCCATCTTCAGGATGCCAAAGTTCCGCAGCATGCGCGGCGGCACGCCGGCGGTCGCCACGCATCTGCTGTCGGATCCGAAAGCGCATCTGACGCCCATCGGCAATTTTCTGCGCAAGAGCAGTCTCGATGAACTGCCGCAAATCTGGAACATTCTGAAGGGCGACATGAGTCTGGTTGGCCCGCGGCCTGCGCTGTTCAATCAGGACGATCTGATCGAATTGCGTACCCGCGAAGGCGTCCATGTGCTGCCCCCGGGACTGACCGGCTGGGCGCAGGTCAATGGTCGCGACGAGTTGCCGATTCCCGCGAAGGTGAAGCTGGACAGGGAATATCTGGAGTGCCAGTCGTTCTGGTTCGATATCCGCATTTTGTGGATGACTTTCGTCAAGGTGCTTCGCCGCGACGGCATTACTCATTGAGGATCTAGCGCATGAAGAGTCTTTTAATTGTTGGAGCAGGTTGACACGGTCGTGCGCTCGCGGACCAGCGCGCGAAAGCGGATGCGGCCATCGTTGGCATCGGCAACAACCCGGTCCGGGAATCGTTGCTCGATAGGCTGGCCACGCTCGGTTTCGAGTTGCCGGTCATTGTTCATCCGGGCGCGCGGCAGCGCCATCATGACCGGCGCAATCGTCGGCGCGGAAGCGACGCTGGGCCGGGGCGTCATCGTCAATTGCGGCGCGGTGGTAGACCATCACTGCACCGTGGAAGATTTCGGCCATCTCGGCGTCAAGGCCGCGATGGCCGGAGCGACCGTTCGCGGCCGCTCCGGCATGGATGCAGGCAGGGTGCGCGCTGGGTTATGGCGTGCGCGTGCAGGCTGCCTCCCGGAACGGCGCTGCTTGCGAAGAACCTGTTCGGCAAGACAGTGCTCGTGAGGGGCGTGGGGGGCAGTATTGGCAGAGAACTGTGCCAGCAAATCATCTGTGAGCGTCCGCGCCGCCTCGTACTGGTCGAGCACAACGAGTTCGGCCTGTACATGATCCACGGCAGACTCGAGCGCCTGTGCGCCGAGCATCATCTCGTGATCGATATCGTGCCGCTGCTGGCGAGCGTGTCCAATCTCGGGCGCCTGCGCGAAATCTGCGAGCGCTATCGGCCGGCCACCGTTTATCACGCGGCTGCCTACAAGCACGTTCCGCTCGTCGCGTGCAATCCGTCGGAAGACATGGTGAACAATGTCTTCAGCACGCTTAACGCGGCGCGCGGCGCTGGAAAGCGGCGTCGAGTATTTCGTGCTCGTGTCGACGGACAAGGGCGTGCGGCCGATCAACGTAATGGGCGCGACCAAGCGGATGGTGGAACTGAGCCTGCAGGCGCTCGCGGCCAGCAAGAGCGCGTCGTTTGCGACGCTCGACGGTGCGCCCGGCCCGGTGGTCGAGAATCGCACCGTTTTTGCGATGGTTCGCTTCGGCAACGTGCTGGGCAGCAGCGGCAGCGTCGTGCCGCTGTGCCGCCGGCAACTGGCTGAGGGCGGCCCGCTGACGGTCATGCATCAGGACGTCACGCGGTTTTCATGACCATTCCCGAAGCGGCGCAGATCCGTCCTTCAGGCCGGCGCAATGGTGCATGGCGGTGAGGTATTCATGCTCGACATGGGCGAGTCGGTTAGGATCATGGATCTGGCGAAACGCGTCATCCAACTTTCCGGCTTCTCGCTCAAGGACGACCGCAATCCGCTCGGCGACATCGAAATTCGTGTGACGGGTCTGCGACCGGGCGAAAAGCTGTACGAAGAACTGCTCATCGGCGACAACCCGGAGGGCATGGCGCACGAGCGGATCATGAAAGCACTTGAAAGCTTCTTGGTCTGGTCCGAACTGGCGCTCGTTCTCACGCAACTGCGAGAGGCGGCCGTGACGGAAGACCGTCAACGCATAGGCGAGATTCTCACGCTTCTCGTTGATGGCTATGGCCGCAAGCCCGAATCCTCTGGCGCGCAGGTTTCCATCGCCTGACGGCTGAGGCGGCGCATACCCGCGCGCCGTTTTTGGCGCGTTTTGCGGTGCGCGGGCCGCCGCCAATTCTCGCCTGATATCATCTCGAATATGTCTAGCGGGTTACAGCGGGCAGGTCAGACGCAGTCGTGACCTGACTCTCGCCTTTATGACCTTCCGACGCTTCTTTCTCGTATTCGCCGCCGCATTCGTCTCTCATGCCGGTGCGATTCCATCCGTCCAGGATCAGACGCTCACCATCGGACACTTGACGGTGGAAGACCGCGCGGCTCCGCTCGGCATCGATGCAACGCATCCGCGCCTGAGCTGGACGTTGCAGTCGAGCGAGCGCGATCAGAAGCAGGCGGCATATCAGATCAAGGTCGCTTCAAGTCCGGCGAAGCTCGACAAGCCCGATGCGTGGGACAGCGGCAAGGTGAAGGGCGACCGGTCGCAGTTCATCGCATATGGCGGCGCGGCGCTTCAGTCGCGCAAGCAGCATTACTGGACGGTGCGGGCATAGGATGCGCACGGCCAGCCCTCGGCATGGAGCGCGGCGTCGTCATGGAAAATGGGTCTGCTGGGCCGCTCCGACTGGAAAGCGGAATGGATCGGCCGCGCAGGCACGGTGCCGATGCCGCCGGATATCATCAAGTCGCACGCAGTTGCCTGCAGTTCCTTCGGCGTTGAAACTGGGCGAAGCGCAGGGCCAGACATTTACCACCGATCTGCCATCGCCTCGGTCATCGCGAAAGTCCCGACCTTTGGATCGAAGACTTCGAGCTTCACGCTTTCGTTGTTCCGCGACGGACTGAAGGGCGCGTTGCTGGCGAAAAGCCGCATCGTCAATTACACGGAGGATAACGAGTGGGCCACGACGCTCAGGCTCGCCAAGCCGTTGCCGCCGGGAAAATACTATCTCCGGCAATCCGACCTCGCCGGCATTGCAGGCTGGTACACCTATCCCGACAGCAAATATGCGTTCGGCGAAGCGAACGCGAACGACAAGAAAAAGGCCGGCGACCGCAAGATCAAATGGGAAATCAGCGGACCGAAAGAACGCGATACCCTGACCTCCGAACTGCGCCGCGAGTTCGACGCACCCCGGGCAATGAAAAGCGCACAGCTCTATATCACCTCACCGCGCTCGGCCTCTATCGCGCGAAAATCAATGGCCGTGCCGTGAGCGGCGATTACTTCGCGCCGGGCTGGACCGACTATCGGAAGCGCATCCAGTACCAAATTTACGATGTGAACCGGCTGCTCCGCACGGGCCGCAATGCCATCACAGTGGATCCAGTCCGGGCTGGTACGCGGGCAGCCTGGGCTCGCTCGGTCCGAATCAATACGGCCCAGTTTCCCTACTTGCGGACGCAACTCGAACTGACCTTTACTGACGAAAAAAGTAGCGCGACCGTTTCGACGGACCGCGACTGGAAGAGTACGCTCGGGCCTGTGCTCCAGTCCGATCTGATCATGGGCACGCAATACGATGCAAGGCTGGCCACACCCGGCTGGACCCAGCCTGGTTACGACGACCGCAACTGGAAGCCGGTCATGCCAGGGCCCAAAACCACAGCGCCGCTCGTAGCGCAAGTTGAGCCTCCTGTCCGCGCAGTGCAGGAACTGAAGCCTGTGAAGGTGTCGCGCATCAAGCCCGATACCTATCTCTACGACATGGGCCAGAACAGGTGTCGTGCGGCTTCGGTCCGCGCCAAAGCGGGGCAGGTGATCCTGCGTCATGGCGAAGTCCTGAACGCGGACGGCACGCTCCGCTCTATACCGACAATCTGCGAACCGCGAAAGCGACGGATCAGTATCACGGCGAGCGGCCAGGGTGCCGAAACGTTCGAGCCGATGTTCACGTTCCACGGCTTCCGTTATGTCGAAGTCAGCGGCGCGGCCACGGAGCTGGAGATCGTCGGACGCGTGCTGACGACGGACATGCCGTAGACGATGTCCTTCTCCACCACGTGCCCATGCTAAACCAGTTGCAGCACAACATTCTGTGGGGGGCAGCGGGGCAACTTTCTGTCGGTCCCGATGGACAAGCCCGCGCGCGACAAACGCCTCGGCTGGACCGGAGATATCGCGACATTCGCGGGCACGGCCGAATACAACATGCGCACGCTGACGTTCCTGTCCAAGTGGTTCACCGATCTCCGCGACGAACAACTGTCCGAGGGCGCGTTCACCGATGTCGCGCCAACGCTGCAGGGCTCGGCCACGGTACGCCGGGCTGGGGCGATGCTGGCGTTCTCGTGCCGTGGTCCCTTTACGAGCGATACGACGACCGGCGGGACGACTAGGTAGCTTGATGTGATGAGGCCGCTGA
>LELG01000098.1 GCA_001045575.1 Candidatus Burkholderia pumila | reverse complement strand
GCCTGCCTGGGCCCGGCAATTTCACCACCATCAGCGTCATGTACTTTGCCCTCCAGGCGCTCCTGTACATATTGACGCAACCGTGCATTACTCGCCAGCTTCGCTGGCTTGGGTCGTTTAGCGAACCGTTCCGCCTTCCACTGCGCAACCGAAGCACCGATACTCGAGGCACCCGCCACGTGTGGTCGCATTGCGCGTGAGCTCTCGTGACACGGTTGATGGACTGCGTACGATACGCCGGGCTATCTTGCGCACTCCGAGGCCCTGTGCAATCAATATTGGCGCGCGTGCGAGAGGACGGTCTCTCGTATCGTCAAGCAGCTGCACTGTTCGATATACGTAGGCTTGACGTTATCGGTAACTGGGAGAGCGTCAATACAATGAGGGCGGCGCTGAGACATTGTCTTTTGGCTCCCGTGGTAGTCACAACAAAAAGATGAAGAAATCTGATTCCAACGCCAAACCAGCAGCATCTGGAGACGCTGCATGTAGGCCTGAAGGAATACATTCACTACTACAATCACGAGCGGATCAAGCTGAAGCTCAAGGGGTTCAGTCCCGTCGATTATCGAGTTTGCTTCGCTCCAGCATAGCCATCAGTCTTCCAACTTTTTGGGTGCAATCCAGTAGATGATCGCGGCCAGCATGGCGAGCGAGCCGAACAGCGAGAAAAAGAAGAAGCGTAGCGCCGCGTAGACGCGGCGGTCGCTGGCTGCCCCAGACACCGATCAGCAGGTACAGCGAAATGAGGGTGGCTTCGAAGAACGCAAAGAACAGCCGTCGAGCGAGGTGAACACGCCCTGCATGGCGCCCGATAGCACGAGGAACGCGCCGTAGTACTGCGCGACCTGCTTCGTCACCGACTTACACGACGCGATGAAGATGATCAGCGTGGTCACCGCCGTCAGCATGGTGAAACAAAGCGAGATACCATCGACGGCCAGGTCGAACTGCATGGCGCTGGACGTCTCGTCGAACTGCTGCACGAGCTGGATAGCCGGCAAGAGCGACAGCAACGCGACGGCGCGCGAGAGCTTCGCCGACGGTGAGAACATCAGCGTGAAGATGCCCGACACCACTAGAATTCAGATTAGAAAGCTGAGAACTGAAGGCAGGTGCATATGCTTGCTTTTTTCTTTCTGGAGCTTGAAATCGAGCACAAAACGCGGCCAACATGCCGATTTGGCGCGTTCACGGGAGATGCGCGGGAGCGATGAATACGGACTGAAAATGAGAAAGGCGGGCGCTTATGGAAGGTTCTGAATCCCCAAACGCACTGCGACTTTTCTGCGCATACTTTTAAAGGTTAACGGTGATAACTCAAATGAACCAATAGGCGTGGGACTCACCGCGTATCGAATTCATTGCTGCGCCTGAGATTGACATTTTTACCGATAACTGTGTCAAGGTAGCGAATAAGCTTGCTGAAAAGCAGCTATAGGCGAGTCGATTGTTCCCGGCGTTCGGGCTCTCCCCCGATTTGCCCGAATGTTGCGGGCATTTAGCCTACGAATAGACACGCATGCAGGAGACAAACATGAAAAGTATTCAATGCCGTAGTGTTCGCCTTGCTCACCTATCTGGTGGCGGATCGCGCTAGCTGCACGCGCAGGGACGCGACATGGGCACAGGTCGAGTTCTATGCGCTCGCCAAAGGCTTCAGCCACGCCGGCGAGTACATGACATGGCGTCCAGAATTAACAAACGCCTTGCTATAAGAAAAAAGCCGGACGGGTCTCGTCCGGCTTTCGTTACGCTGCGTTACAACCGTCCTCAGAAGTTGAATTCCGCCGACAGCAGCAGTGTGCGCGGCGATGCGTTCGTGATGTACGTGCCCTGCTGGAGCCAGTAGCGGCTGCCAAACAAGGTTTTCCACGTTCGCACGCAGAGAATCACATCCTTGCCAATGACACGCATGCCGTAGCGCAGCCGATGTCATAGCGCGTCCATCCAGACGCAGCGTGTTGGTCGCGTTGTAGTACTGCGGACCCGTGTGGATGATGCGCCCGTTCATACTCAGGTCCGAAATCCACGGTTGCGCCCAGGTTGAAGACGAACTTTGGCACGCCCGCCGGATCGTGGCCATCGTTCTCGCCGCCTGCGGTGCCTTCCAGTTTCGGATCGAAGAAGGTCGCGCTCACCATCAGGCGCAGGCTGCGAAATACTTCGCCGTACGCCGCCAGTTCGAGGCCGCGCACCCGCGTGGTGCCGTCGTAGCCGTAAATGTTGGTTAGCTCGTCATGCCCGTTCGGCGGCGCAATCTAGAACACCGAAACCGACGTCGTCACGCTACCCCAGTCCGCCTTCACGCCCGCTTCGTACTGGGGTTGGACTTGTACGGCGCGAACGCCTGTCCGGCGTTCGAGGTGCAGCCGTTGGTCAAGCCCGAGGTGAAGTTGCCGTAGACGGAAATATTCGACAGCGGCTTCACGACGATGCCCGCCAGGGGCGTGATCGCCTGTTGATCGAGTGAACTCGACTGGGCGCCCGTCGTCGGGTTGTAATTGTCGACGCCGATGGTCTGACGGCGGAAGCCGCCGGTGATCAGCACGCAGTCGTCGAAGAATAACAATCGTATTGATGAACTGCTGGCTGTTCAGGCGCGTCTGGCTGCTGCGCTGCATGTCGCCGCGCGCCACGCCCACCGGCGGCAGCGGCGTCGGGCTGTACAGGTTTGATGCCACCGTCGTTGACGTCGCGCCCGGCGCATAGAAGTTAGCCGCTTTCTTGATGCAGGCTCGTCACGCCCGCGACCAGGTTGTGCTTCACGCCGAAGGTGTCGAAGTGGAAGCGCAGGCCCACATCGACGGGTCTTGGTGCGGGTGTACTGATCGTAGTAGCCGTTACGCACGCTGAACGCGCCGCCCGACGTCATGCCGGATGCCGACGGGAAATTCTGCTTCGACACGTCGTAATGTTCGCCCGCCGCGCCGTACACGGTGACGTACTTGTTGAAGTCGTACTCGGCGCGCGTCATCGCGGCGGGAACCGCCGTCGCCGTGCCCAGGCCGATCTGCGAACGCAGTTCGTCGGTGTTTTCGGTGACGTTTTAGGCAACAAAGGAGCAGCGGAACTGCTTGCCACGGTAGTCGAGGCCGACCGCGCCATCGCCCTGAAGCTTATTGCCGTGCGCAATACCTGTCTGGCCGTCCTTGAACTGGCCCTTCGCTGCCGAAGCGCCGGCCGATATCAGCCACCGCGCCGAATTGCCCCTTCGACTGATAGAGTGCCGTGTCGTCGGCGCGCTTGGTGACAATGTTGATCGCCCGTCGACGCTGCTGCCCGGCCCGAGGCCGTACATCAGCGAGCTGGGGCCGTTCAGCACTTCGACGCGGTGCAGGTCCACCGGCACGCGCGCCGCCGAGACCATGCCGTAGAGGCCGTTCAGTGCGACATCAGTTGCCTGCACGGTGAAGCCGCGAATCTGGAAGACGTCGCCGAAGCCGCCGCCGCTCTGCTCCGTGCACACGGATGCGTTGTTGACGACCACATCGCCGATGGTGCGCATTTGCGTGTCCTCGATGAATTGCTCGGTGTAGTTGGGTCGTGTTGAATGGCTGATCCATCACGTTCGACGTGCCCAGCACGCCGATGCTGCTGCGCGCCAATGCACTGCCCGCATACGGCGCGGGCAGTGCATTGGCGGCAGTCGTGCCCTTGACGTTGACCGTAGGCAAAACCCGTGGATTGCGGCTGATTTTCGGCGGACGTATTACTCGATGCTGATGCATCCGTCGTCCGCGTCTGCGCGACGCCCGATGCCGCAGCCGTCGCCATTAAGAGCCCACGAATACCCGTTGAACTGCCCAGGCTGTGGAGAAGCGTGCGGATAGGCCTTGACAGAATGGGACTCATTATCAATTGTAAAGTAAGCGGCTGGTGAATGGAACAAATAATTACAATCCGTTCGACCGTTTCAGACCAGGAAACAACACATTCGAAGGCTTTGCCCACATGTCCCACGAACACGCCCCGCACGATCACGCCGTCGAACATGCCGCGCCCGCAGGCGATCCCTTGTCGCGCTGGGTCGCTGTCTTCACGGCGATTCTCGCGGCCCTGTCCAGGCTGCTGCATTTTAAGAGGAAGGCGTCTGTCTTGCAGACGCAGGCGCTCATCTTCAAGAACGAAGCGGTGCTGCTGCAGAGCAAGACCAGCGATCAATGGAGTTACTACCAGGCGCAATCCAGCAAAGGCCATTTGATGGATTGCGCCGCCGAACTCACGACACCCGAGCGCAAGCCCTTCTATCAAAGTCAGATTGTGAAGTACGAGGACCGCAAGAAGGAGATTGCGGCGAAGGCGCAGGCGCTGGAAAAGCAGATCGATGAGGCGAACCATTGCTCGGTGGAGGGGGAGCATCCGCAGCATCTGTTCGGTCAGGCGCTGGCGTGGCTGAGCGTGGCAATGCACTCGCGGCGATCACATCGCTTACGGGAAGCCGCAGGCTGTTCGTGCTGGCGGGGTTGATCGGCGTGGCGGGACTCGGTGTGTCGATCTTCGGTTTCCTGCACCTTTAATCGGCAGGGCACGTGGTCGGGCGATGGTCGAGATTCTCTTTTCGACCGAGAACGACACGTTCGGCTTCTTGCCGCCGTCGCGCTGCGTGAGGCGCATGACGTAGATGTTGTCGAAGTCCGCGCTTTCCCAGCGCGGCACCGAGGACGCATGGCCGCCGTGCTGTTTGACGATGCGCCGCGCCGCTTCCTCGACGATCGCATGTTCCCACGCGACCACCACCACGCTGTTCCGATAGCGCGATGACAACAGCGTCTCCACGAGCTTGTCGACATTCTTGAAGCCGATGGACGCATCGACTGGCAAAGCGAAATAGATCACGGTTGGCTCGATGGTCGCAAGCGGGCGCACGTAGATAGTACTTAGTGCCGCGATCGTTCTTTTGTTTGGCGGGATCGGGCGCGAAGATAAAGTCGGGCTTGCCATATCTGGTTTCGATCACACGCGACAGCGCGAGCGCGCGATTCAGCCCCTGACAGTTGATCTGGCCGAGCCACTTCTCCGGCTTCTCGCCGTGCCGGACCATGACGATGGTTTCGGTCGCCGCCTGCTCGGCGAGCGTGCTGGCCGAAATGCATGCGAGGCTTCGAAATAAACCAGCGTGATGACTTGCATGTCGTGCGTTCATGGTCGGCGCGAAGGAAAAAGACACGCCATTATCCGCCACTTGCTCAGCACGCCGCCTGACGACGAGTGCGCTGCCACGGCCACAGCAGCGCCGTCCACACGCTGCGTGGCGCGAGACCGGAGTCCAGCCCGACATCGACGAATTCGTCTTTTTTCGGCCGATGCAGCGTGCCGAACAGAATGTCCCACAGCGGCAGCAGATCGCAGAAATTCTTGTTGTAGTCGCGCTCGTGCCGCGAATGATGCAGCCGATGATATTGCGGATGACTCACCAGCAAGACGTGATGATTCACCAGAAACACATAAGCGATGGCCGCTCGCCACCGGCCCTTGAACACGACGCCGACCAGCGGATAGATGAGCACGCTCTTGTCTTGATCAGCGGTTCGACCCTGAAATTGCGGTAGCCGAGCGTGATGTCGTAATGCTCGGCACTGTTATGCAGCTCGTGCATCTTCCACAGAAACGCGTACGTATGCTGCGCGCGATGAAACAGATATTCGAGCAGATCCGTCATCAGCAGCACGCAGACGAAGGCGGCGCAGAGGTCAAAGGCATCCGTCCTGAGGGTGATTCAGCCCGCGCCGAGCGCTAGCATGACGAATGTATAGCGCACGTTGAACCACACATGCTTCGGCGACGGCGGTCGCGCATTCGGCACACGCCCTTCGATGACGACGATAATCATCAGCATGACGCTGGTTGATCAACAGCGAATCGAAGAAGCCCGAGGAGCCGATGTCGGCGGCAAGACGGGACAGCTCGGCGGTGATGTCGCGTGCCGGCATTCGGCGAGGCTCCGGGAACGGGGGATGCCGTTTTATCGGCGCGATGCCGCGCTTTCTTTAGCCTGACGGGCGCATGAAAGCCGCTTCCTTTAACATCCCATGCGCCGCCCAATTACTCTCTACCAGCGCATCACATGCAACAGAAGCATACCGCCGACGATTCAACCCGCGTCAATTACTGGGCCGTGCTGTCGGTCGTGCTCGGCTCCTTTCTCGGCAATTTTGGATTCGTCCATCGCCAATGTCGCGGTGCCGACCATCGCGCACGATCTGGCTGGCACCGCGGAGCAGATCGTCTGAGTCGCGACCGCATATCAGCTTGCGGTCACGGTCTCTGTGCTGCCACTCGCGTCGCTCGGCGAAACGCTCGGCTCTCCAGTTTGCCGATGCTAATCGCCGCGCGCGGTGCAGGGCATCGGCGGCGCGGCGATGTCGACCATCGCGCCCGCGCTGCTGCGGCAGGTGTATCCGTCGCGGCTCGTTGGACGCGGCATCCCGCTCCTGAGGCTGGCGGTCGTGCTTGTCGGCGGCACTCGGGCCCACAGTCTCGGCGGGCATTCTTTCCGTGGCCGGCTGGCGATGGTTCTTCGCGGTGACTCTGCCGCTCGGCATCGCGGGCCTGTTCGTCGCCAGCGCGATGCTGCCGAAGCGTCCGCCCACATCGGCAGCACGCGCGTTCGATTACTCGGGCGCGTTGCTGAGCGCGACAGCCATCGCGCTATTCATTCTCGACGTCGGCGGCTGGGCGCGGGCGAGGGCGCGCCGCCGGTGGGCGAACTGCATCTGTATTCGCTTCCGCTGATCGAAATAGCGCTTGCGTGCGTCGCGGGTGTCGCGCTCGTGCGGCATCAGCGCGGCAAGACCGCACCGCTCGTGCCGCTCGATTTGCTGCACATTCCGATTCTGTCACTGTCGTCGACCACGTCGATCTGTTCGTATGTCGCGCAGACGCTCGCTTATCTCGCGTTGCCGTTCATGTTGCAGCATCAGCTTCTGCGCAGCGCGACCGTGACCGGCTTGCTGGTGACGCCGTGGCCGCTCGTGATCGTGTTCGTCGCGCCGCTCGTCGAGCGCTTGTCGGATCGCTATGCGCCGGGATTGATCGGTGGCATCGGCATGGAGATCATGGCGGTGGGATTGTGTCTGCTAATCGGCATGCCGGCGTCGCCATCGAACGTCCATATCGTGTGGCGTGTGGCGATCTGCGGCATCGGTTTCGGGCTGTATCAGACGCCGAACAACCGCATCATGCTTGACATCCGCACCGCACGAGCGCAGTGGCGCAGAGGACGAATTGATGACGATGGCGCGCATGTCGCGCTGGTGGGCGGGGCGGTGGTGGGCGCGATCGGCGTGCTGGTGGGAATCGTGCGGGTGTTTCAGACGAGCGGAAACGCAACCGCCTAACGGGCCGGTTCGCGCCGCCGCGCCTTCAGCCATCCCCACGCCGTCTGCGCGTACGACCTGAACGGCGGATTCACAAACAACACGAACGCGATCAACGTCAACGCGCCACACACCAGAAACGTCCCGCGATACCCGAACGCCGCCACCAGCACACCTGACAACACGCCCGATAAGATCGACCCGATGCGCGACGCGTTGAAGAACAGCGCCGTCGCCGCGCCCGGACTGCGCGGCATCAGGTCCTGCATGTACGTCATGCCGAGGCACGACGTCACCGCGACGAAAAACGCATTGAACGCCTGCATCGGAATGAGAAAGCCGATGCTCTGCGCCGCCGCCACGGCAACGAAATACACCGTATGCACGACCGCGCACGCCGCGAGCCAGCGCTGCTTGTTCAGGCGCGAGCCACGTGCGCCGAGCGCGAGCATCATCGGGATTTCGAGAAACGCGCCGAGGCCGAGCATGACCGATACATCGATGCGCGAGCCATGCATGCCATGTACGACATGCAGCGGCAGCACGATCATGGTCGCGCTGGCGGCGAGCCCGATGAGCGTCATCGCAACCGTCGAGCGCCAGATTTCGGCGCGTGGGTGCGTAACGCCTTCGTGCGGCGCGGCATTTTCCTCGTGCTCGGGCGCGGTCACTTCGAGCAGCGAGGCCGGCGCGCCTGCGACATGCGCGGGCGCGCCGCTATGCGGGTTGCCCTTCGGCGATTCCCGCATGCGCCACACGATGCCCCCGCACGCCGCGAAACACGCCGCCGCGAACAGAAAGAGACCGTAGAAGCCCGCCGCCGCGAGCACGAGCGCGCCGATGGACGGACCGAAGACCCAGGCCATCGACAAGACCGTGCGCAAGGTGGAAAGGGCGAAGGTACGTTCGGAGGGGTCCGCGACCGGCAAGGCCGAACGCGCGAACGAGAACACCAGCGACATGGCCGAGCCGCCGGTGCCGAGAAACGCGATGGCAATCACGACGAGCGCCGTGAAGTTGTGCACGAAGCACAGCAGCAGATAACCGAGCGCAACCGCGATCAACGCACCGAGCAACAACTCCTGATGATGCCCGCGCTTGTCCGACCACTTCCCGGCGAACGCGCTCGACACGACCCCGCTCGCCGCAATCAGCGTCATGAACACGCCCAGTTGCAGAGGCGTCATGCTCGCCTGCTCGACGCCCCATAGCGACAGATAAGGCACCGTGAACGACATGGCGATGCCCAGCATCAGCGTAGCGGCGGCGAGCGGGAGAAAGAAGGGAATGCGGGCGAGGCTCGTGAGGCGGCTGTTCATCGGATGAGGATCGACTTCGTTCGTAGGCCGTGGTTGCAAGCGGCGTTCCGCGCACAGGCTTGAATTTTGCCCCGCCTGAGGTCACCCTTGCTTCGCGCTTTTGGTAACAAAATGCTCGAACGCGCCCGAAATCGATAAGGACACGCCGTCATGCTGAAAATTCACCACCTCGGCCATTCTCAATCCGAGCGGATCGTCTGGCTTTGAGAAGAAATGGGGTTGCCGTACGAGTTAAAGAAGCACACGCGCCACCCTGTCACGCGATTGTCACCGCCGGAACTCGTGGCGATGCATCCGCTGGGCGCGGCGCCGCTCATCGAGGAGGACGGGCTGTTGCTGGCGAGTCGGCGGCCATCGTCTACTACATTCTGACGCGGCATGGCGGCGGGCACTTACGGCCCGGCCCGGAGCATTCCGATTTCGCGGCGTACCTGTACTGGCTTCATTTCACCAACGGCAACCTGCAACCCGTGATGGCCCCGTTCGATGCTGGTCGGTCCCGCCGCCAGCGGAATCATGACGATTTCCGACATCAGATAGGCGGTGGAGATCCACGTGCCTTCCGTGCCAATCGCGCCGATTTCGCTCTGAATCTGCGGCAGCGCCGAGTTGGTGATGGAGATGTCGAGCGGCGCCATCAGCGCGCCCAGTGCGCCCGCCGTCACCGCGATCCAGTCGGTCGCGCTGGCGCGTGCGTGCGGTTGCGCTTGCATTTGCGCATTACTCATGGCGGTTTTCCGCTTCGATACGCTTGCTGTCGTCGGAAGCCGATTTCGTATCGATATCGACCGTCACGGACAGACCAGGCAGCAGCACCTTGCGCGTCTCCGGACCCGTATCGACTCGAATGCGCACTGGCACGCGCTGCACGATCTTCGTGAAGTGCCGGTCGTAAAGCTTTCCACGACGCCGTGCAGATCCATGCCCTTGAGCGCATCGACATGCAGCGCCGCCGGCTGGCCGATCCGCATGCGGCCCACCTGCCTGCGTTTCCTTGAAGTTGGCTTCGAGATAAACGGACGTCACAGGCACGATCGTAATTAGGCGCGTGCCCAGCTGCACATACTGGCCGACGTGCCCCGCGAGCGGGCTATACAACGTGGTCCACTTGCGAACGCGCCTGCGCAATCCCGGCTTCCGTCGCGCCGATCTGCGTGCCTGCCGACTTCACGGAAGTGAGATTGGTGGCGAGCGTGGCCTTGGCCTGATCGCGCGTCGATATCAGGCTTGCGAGCTTTTCCTCGGTTTCCGCGCCCGTCGCCACCAGCGGACGATAGCGAGCGCTTCACATCGCCTTCTGCGTGCGCCGACTCACGCGCGCCACTTCCGCCTGCTCTTCGTTGGCGTGCTGCTGCCTGAGATCCGCCTCGGCGCGCTGGATATCGGCGGCGCGCGTATCGAGCGTGGTCTTCGCCTGATCCAGCGATGCCTGATATTGACGCGTGTCGAGCTTGGCCAAAGGCGTATCCGCTTCGACGGCCTGATTGTCGCCGACGAGGATATCGGTGATATAACCGCTGACCTTCGGCACGATGGTCACGCTTTCAGATAAGCATCGTCGGTGCTTGCGATGAAGCGTCCGCCCGTCCACCAGCGTCCGCCCCACACGATGACCGCGACGATCCCGACGATGATGAGAATGCGTTTGCGCGACGATTTGCTGGACGCGGCTTCATCCTGCTTGCCGCCTTGCGTAGGCGCTGTGACTGCCATGATTTCTCCGGATTTCCCTACCGTGATGCGCTGCCTTTCAAAAGAGACGGCAGCTTTATATTGATGTCGAGCGAATAATGCTCATTAAACTAAAAAAAGCAACTATATGAACAAGCCCCGCGACGATAACGACGACACCGCGTGCAGACGCCCATCGGCTCGATGATCACTTCTTTCCGGACCGCGACAGCCTGCTCGCGGCGTTGTGGGACCGCCACATCGCGGCGCTGGAGGAACTCGAAGACGAGTTGGCGCAGATCGATACGGAAACGTGGCGCTCGCTGTCGCCGGAAGGGGTGATCGACCGCTTCATGATTCCGCACATGGAATATTTCAAGCGAAATCGTAACTGTCTGGTGATGATGTCCGTCATGCCGCACGACGAAGCGCGCAAAAAGCATAAGCACAGCGTTTTAAGGAAGGTGATCGACACCGCGCATGCCCGACGTGAGTGAAAGCATCCGGGCGTGAGCTTTGCGTCGAGATGATGCATGCGCTCGCAAGCGGCGCGCTGGTGGTCAAGCTGTGTCCCGCCATGGGCGACGTTCAGCTTGCACGGCGCTATTTCAAGGAAGTGAAGCGTGCCGGCGGCGTATCTGGGTGCGGTGGAAGCGTTGGTGGCGGGATGAATTGAACCGAACTCCAAAGGTTGGACGCAACCGTGAGGGGGGTATGGGAAAATACAAAGAGCAGACAAAGCTCGCCGCCGCCAAGGATTACTCTCAGGCCATCTCAGCCTGAGGGCCGTTGCGAAGCGT
>LELG01000097.1 GCA_001045575.1 Candidatus Burkholderia pumila | reverse complement strand
CTTGTCGCCCACACCAACGTGGGTCACCCGCAAGGGCAAAAAACTCAGGTCATCAAGGGTCATGAGTTGCGGCCGCAATCGTGGCTCTTCTCATGCGTGGAAACTAGGTGGGTAGAAATTGGCACTTTTACCAAAGTCGGGCATCAAACTCGTGTCGATCGCCGCCAATGTCATGTGGCTGTTGAAGGCGACGCGGCAGGCGTTGCAGGAGGCGAAGTCATGAAACGCGCGATTGCGGCAGCATCGCTGATCGTGTTTTGCAGCAGCGTAGCGTTCGCACAAAGGTTACTCCGACCGATCTGGCGACTCAAAACGCGGTCGCCGATTACAACGCGGGCAACATGGTTTCGGCGCGTCCGGAGTTCCAGCGCGCCGCGCAAAAAGGCAGCCGCCTCACCGAATTCAATTACGCGATGATGTTGCTCAACGACGAAGGCGACCCCGCCTATGTGCCCGAAGGCAAGAAATGGCTACGCCGTGCGGCGGACGCCATGGCGCACGCACAATACGTCTACGGCAAGATGTACGACGATGGTGAGTTTATCGAGAAGGATCCGACGGAGGCGCATCGCTGGTTTTTGCGCGCGGCAACTCAGGGACATGTGTAGGCCGAACTCGCGCTCGCCAATCAGTTTCTCGATGGCCGCGGTACGTCACGCGACAACACGCAGGCGTTCACCTAGTATAAGAAAGCCGCGGAAGGCGGCGACAGACATGACGGCGCAATACGTGGCGGGAAGTTTCTACGAACGCGGCGGCGATGGCGTCGAGCGCAATCTCAACGTGGCGCGTGCGTATTACGCAGCGGCCGCAACCGCAATGAAACAAGTGCGTCAGATCTGCATCAACCGCTTCTGCCGCGCGACGCTCATGATCAAGCTGACGGCAACGCCGAGCGTCGTCAGCGCCGTGCCGCCGTAACTCATGAACGGCAGCGGCACGCCCACGACCGGCAAAATTCCGATCACCATGCCGATGTTCACGAACGCGTAAGTAAAGAACGCGAGCGTCAGCGATCCAGCCAATAATCGCCCGAAGAAGGTCGCGCCGTTCGCCGCGATGTACAGCCCGCGCGCGATCAGCGCCATGTAGAGCAACAGCAGCACGAGTCCGCCCGCGAGCCCGAATTCTTCCGAGAACACCGCGAAGATGAAGTCCGTGTGCTTCTCGGGAATGAACTCCAGATGCGCCTGCGTGCCCTTCAGCCAGCCTTTGCCGAGCGTGCCGCCCGAACCGATGGCGATCACCGCCTGAATCGTGTGGAAGCCCTTGCCGAGCGGATCGGACGTCGGATCCAGCAGCGTGCAGAGGCGGTGCTTCTGGTAGTCGTGCATCATCGGCCAGTTCACTTCGGGCTGGCAGATTTTGTCCTGAAACACGGCGATGCCCGCCACCGCGATCACGCCCGCAATCAGCACCGGCACGATCAGCTTGAAACTCAGGCCCGCGAAATAGATGACGAATACGCCCGCCGCGAACACCAGCACCGACGTGCCCAGATCAGGTTGCTTGGCGATGAAGCCGACCGGCAACATCAGAATCACGAAGCCGACGATGTAATCCCACCAGCGGATATTGCTCTCGCGTTTCTGGTAGTACCATGCGAGCATCAGCGGCATCGCAATCTTCATGATCTCGGAAGGCTGAATGACGACGCCGACATTGAGCCAGCGCTTCGCGCCTTTGCGCGTCAGCCCGAACGCCGCCACCGCGATGAGCAGCGCCACGCCGACGGTGTACATTGGCAAGGCGAAGCGCATGAGGGTTTGCGGCGGAATATTGGCGAGCACCCACATCAGCCCGAACGTCAGCATGATGTTGCGAAGCTGGTCTTCCACGCGCCCGGGCATGTCGAAACTCGCGCTGTACAGCGTCACGATGCCGACGCACAGCAGCAGAAATACGATCAGCGCGAGCGGCTTGTCGAAGCCCGCGAACATCTTCTTCGCGCGATCAATCCAGAAGTGCTTGTCGAATTGCATGTGCAGTTGCATTTCGATTTCCTTTATTCGTCGATGCCACCGGACGGCGCATACGTGCGCACTTCGCTTCCGGTGCCGCGCACCATTTGCGGCGAGGGTTCGCTCGGCTGTTTCTTCGGTGCGAGCGAGGGTGCGGAAGCCGGACGAGATTTGGTTGCGGCGGCGGGAGGTATGGAAGCCGCCCTGGCCACATCCGGATTTGATTCCGCTTGCGGCGAGAACGCCGGCGACTTCTCGGCCACCGATGCAAGCAGCGCAGCGGCAGCGGGCGGCTGCGTGCCACCGATCATCGGCAAACCGGAGTCTTCCGTCGCGGATGCGGCGGCTGCGACTGCAGCGGCTTCCGCGCCCGGCTTAAGACGATCGACGAGGTAGTAGTCGAGCACCTTGCGCGCGACCGGGCCGGCCGCTTCCGCGCCCCAGCCACCGTTTTCGACGATCAGCGCCAGCGCGATCTGCGGCTTGTCCGCCGGCGCAAACGCGATGTACAACGCGTGGTCGCGCAGATGTTCGGCGAGTGCGTGACCCTTGTAGTTCGCGCCTTGCAGCGAATACACTTGTGCGGTACCGGTCTTGCCCGCCGATACATACGGCGCGCCCGCGAACACTTTCGCCGCCGTACCGTTCGTGACGACTTGCTCCATCGCACGCTTGATGAAATCGACGTCTGCCTGCCTGACCGGAATCTTGTCGCTCGGATCGCACACAACGGGGCGCATTTCCTTCGTAATCGGATTCTCGATGTCGCGTACCAGGTGCGGCTTCATCACAATGCCGTTGTTCGCCAGCGTGGCCGTGGCGTACGCGAGCTGCAGAATGGTGAACGAGTTATAGCCCTGTCCGATGCCGAGCGAGATCGTCTCGCCCTCGTACCAGCGCTGCTGTTCGGGCTGGCTATACGCCTTGCGCTTCCACTCCGTCGACGGAAGAATGCCGCGCGCTTCGCCCGCGATATCGATGCCCGTAACCTGTCCGAAACCCCACGGCTTCATGAAATTGGCCATCGCGTTGACGCCAAGGTCGTGCGCGAGCATGTAGAAGTATGTGTCGTTCGACACGACGATCGCACGGTTCATGTCCATCCAGCCCTGACCCGAACGCACGTCGTTGCGAAATATGTGGCCGCCGAACGTGTACGAACCTGGATCCTGAAAACCCCACCCCGGCATGCGCTTGTGCAGCGTGAGCGCGGCGAGCGCCATGAACGGCTTGTACGTCGAGCCCGGCGGATACGTGCCGTGCAGCGGACGGTTCAGCAGCGGATGGTCCGTCGAATTGTTGAGCACGCCCCACGTTTGCTGATCGATGCCATCCACAAAGGAATTCGGATCGAAGCTCGGCGCGGACACGAACGCGAGCACATCGCCCGTAGAAGGTTCGATGGCCACGAGCGCGCCGCGCTTGCCCGCGAACGCCTGCTCCGCGACCTGCTGCAAACCGATATCCAGCGACAGCACGAGATTGTTGCCTGGCGTGGCCTGCGTGCGCGACATCGTGCGCACCGAACGCCCGCCCGCCGTGACTTCGACTTCTTCGAAACCGGTCAGGCCGTGCAGCTCCGTTTCGTAACTCTGCTCGACGCCGATCTTGCCGACGTAATCCGTGCCTTTGTAGTTGTTCGCGTCCAGACGCGGATCGTAGTGGTCGGAATTGGCGTCGTTGGCGTCGCTCGCATCGTCGATGCGTTCCTGGTCGCGCTGTGAAATCCGCCCGATGTAGCCAATCACGTGCGCCGCCGTCGTCCCGAGCGGATATTGGCGGAACAGACGCGCCCGCACTTCGACGCCCGGAAAGCGGAAACGCTGCACCGTGAACCTGGCGACTTCGTCATCGGTCAGGCGCGTGCGGATGGGGAGGCTTGCGAAATTCTTCGAGTCTTCCAGCAGCTTCTTGAAACGGCGGCGATCGCGCGCATCGATCGGGATGACTTGCGAGAGCGCGTCGATTGTTTCGTCCAGCGTGCCATTGATCTTCGATGGCGTGATTTCCAGCGTGTACGCCGAATAATTCTTCGCCAGCACGATGCCGTTACGGTCCGTGATGATCCCGCGATTCGGGACGATGGGCGCGACGGAGATGCGGTTCTCGTTCGCCTGGAGCGAATACTTGCTGAAGTGCCAGACCTGAAGATAGAGAAAGCGCAGGCCGATCAGCCCGAAGCAGACGAACACGAACAGTCCCGCCGCCGCGACGCGCAGGCGGAACTTCGACAACTGTTGCTCGGTGTTCTTAATCTCGGTCATGCAGCTGCAGCGATTCTGTATGCGAGTGTTCGCATTTTAAGTGTAGTCCGCGCACACGCCGATGCACGGTCGTGCGTCAGGAACGTCAGGATGCGCTCAGATCGGGCGCGTGTCGTCGGGGTCGGCGGCGCGGCGCTGCGGCATTAGCAGCAGGAAGCTGGCGATCGGCCACAACGCGGCTTCGACGAAACCGTTGGCAAGATAGCTCCAGCCGGGAAACGTGGCCGCCGTCATCAAACGGATGATGAACGGCACGAGTTGCGCGCCGACGAACAGCGGCAGCACGGCAAAAATCTGCACCGGCAGCGACATCCACAATACACGCCGATGAATGGTGATCGCCCCATAGGACAGCAAGGTGTACGCGAGCGCATGCTCACCGAGCAGATTCGCGTTGTGCACGTCCATCAGCAGCCCGATCAGAAACGCGATACCCATGCCGACCTTGCGCGGCTGGTGCACGTTCCAGAACAGCAGCACGATGGCGATGCAGTCGGGCACGAACAGGAAGCGTCCCCACGGCATGAGATTCAGCAGGAACGCGGCGGCGAGACTGAAGGTGATGAAGTACGGATTGACCGGCTGAAGGATATATTGCGGTCGGTTCATCGCGTGGCTCCCACGGATAACGTCGGCTTCGGCATGTGTGCTTTCTTCGAATGCTTCGGAGCGGTTGCCGCGCCCGACGCGGGCTTTGCAGCGGCAGGCTTCCCGGCCGATGCCGGTACGCTCGTTGCGGCCGCGGGACTCGCAGCGACAGGCGCGGATGCACTCGCAGACGCCGCCGATGCGCCACTCGCACCCGCAGCCTTCGCTGCCGGCTTCTTTTTGCCCTTGTTCTCTTTCGCTTCCTTGGCGGCTGCCGCTTCGACTTCGATCGGATTCGGCGGCGTGTTCACGTTGTAGTGCAGCACGAGCAATTGACGTGCGCCGCGCACGGCCGCGATCGGCACGCAGACCACGCGAGCAAACGCCGTGTCTGCCTGTTTATCGACACGCAGCACTTTGGCAACAGGCAAACCGGGCAGATAGATGCCGTCCAGACCACTGGTCACGAGTTCGTCGCCAGCCTGCACGTCCGCGCTGATGGGCAAGAAGCGGAGATCGAGCGTGTCGCCCTTCGGCGTGCCGTAGATCACGCTGCGCAAGCCCGTGCGCGAAATCTGCACCGGCACTGCCTGATCCTTGTCCGTCAGCAGCGTGACTTCCGATTGCAGCGGGAACACACGCGTTACCTGGCCGATTACACCGTCTTCCGTCACGACCGGCGCGCCATCCTGAATGTTTTGCTGTGCACCCTTGCCGATGACGACCTTCTGCGTGAACGGATCGCGCGTGTCGTACTGAATCTCGGCGGGCGTTTCATCGGTCGATGCGCGCGATTGCAAATTCAGCAACGCCCGCAAATGCTCGTTCTCGACGGACAGTTGCGCCACGTCGTTGGCTTTCACGGACAGTTCGAGGTTCTTCTGCTTGAGCTTGGCATTTTCGCTGCGCAGCGTGGCGCTGGTCACTGCGAGGTCCGCCGCGCCCATGAAGATATCGCGTGGCACGAGCGCAGCGCGCTGCAGCGGATAGAGGCCCGCACCAAGAATGCCGCGCACGATTTCGAGCGTGCTGAATCGCGCATCCGAAATCAGCAATGCGATGGCGAGCACCACAAAGAAAATCAGGCGCGCGAACGCGGAAGGGCCTTGCTTGAAAAGGGGCGGCGGACTCGGACTGTATTCCATGGTCGGCGCCGAGGGCGTGAACGTATGGACGATGCTCGCAGGTTTATTCGCTCGTGTCGAAACCTGCCCTACGCTGTTTCGACAACTGCCCAGGCTGGAATCGGGCCGTGCGCGCGCGCGTTACGCGGATGCTTTTAGCTTTGCTTCAGCGTCACATGACAAGCGGGACGCCGAACATGGGAGCTTACTCGTACGAGAAGATGCTGCCGAGCTTGTCCATGCGTTCGAGCGCCATGCCCGAGCCGCGCACGACGCACGTCAGCGGGTCTTCGGCGACGAGCACCGGCAGGCCCGTTTCTTCCGCGAGCAGACGGTCTAGGTCGCGCAGGAGCGCGCCGCCACCGGTCAGCATCATGCCGCGTTCTGCGATATCCGCGCTGAGTTCCGGCGGCGTCTGTTCCAGCGCGATCTTCACCGACGACACGATCTGGTTCAGCGGGTCCGTCAGCGCTTCAAGGATTTCATTGCTCGAAATGGTGAAACTGCGCGGAATGCCTTCGGACAGGTTGCGGCCCTTGACTTCCATTTCCTTGACTTCGGAGCCGGGGAACGCCGAACCGATTTCCTTCTTGATGGCTTCGGCCGTTTGTTCGCCGATCAACATGCCGTAGTTGCGGCGGATGTAATTGACGATGGCTTCGTCGAACTTGTCGCCGCCGACGCGCACCGAGCCCTTATACACGATGCCGCCCAGCGAAATGACGCCGACTTCCGTCGTGCCGCCGCCGATGTCCACAACCATCGAGCCCGTAGCTTCCGACACCGGCAAGCCTGCGCCGATAGCCGCAGCCATGG
Source organism: Candidatus Burkholderia pumila (assembly GCA_001045575.1). GTDB lineage: Bacteria > Pseudomonadota > Gammaproteobacteria > Burkholderiales > Burkholderiaceae > Caballeronia > Caballeronia pumila. The sequence continues at coordinate 4,359 of LELG01000097.1, read as the reverse complement.
GTTCTTCGATCAGATAAACCTGCGATGCGCCCGCGCCGTGCGCCGCTTCCTTGATGGCGCGGCGCTCGACCTGCGTGGAGCCGCACGGCACGCAAATGATGATGCGCGGCGACGGTGAGAACATGCGGGATTCGTGTGCCGTCTTGATGAACTGCTTGATCATCTGTTCGGTGACGGTGAAGTCGGCGATGACACCGTCCTTCATCGGGCGGATGGCCTCGATATTGCCCGGCACCTTGCCGAGCATCTGCTTGGCTTCCTTACCGACGGCCTGAATAGTCTTCTTGCCGTTCGGGCCGCCTTCCTGGCGAATGGAAACGACTGACGGCTCGTCGAGAACGATGCCCTTGCCGCGCATGTAGATCAGCGTGTTGGCCGTGCCGAGATCGATTGCCAGGTCGTTGGAAAAATAGCTACGCAAAAAACCGAACATTCAAAAATCCTGTCTCGCTGGGTGGCCGTCCGTCGCTGGGGAAGCGCCCGGGACGGCAGCGGAAAAATAACGGTTTGCCGGGACGGCGAAAGCCCGCCGTGAAGTACTAAACCGGGAAGAAATCTACCGCAGAATGGAATGTCCGGCGCAAACGTTTCTCGCAATTCATTGATTCAGGGAGAAAACCGCTGCCAGGCCGATCCGGAAGTGAGTCTACTGTGAATGATACCTTATAATTTAGGCGTATCTATAGGAAAAGGATGACAGCTTTTGCCATCGCCAGCCCTGTTTTGAAGGCCTTCTTCCACGATCGTAATAAGCTGTCATAGAAGCTTGTTTTGCGATTCGGAGTTGTCCATGTTTTCTCCGGTGAATCCATATGTCTTTGACCCTGACCGATGTAAAGCGCATCGCGCATCTCGCGCGGCTCGAACTGGCCGACAACGAAGCCGAACCGACGCTCGCGCGCCTCAATGACTTCTTCGGTCTCGTCGAACAGATGCAGGCTATCGACACGACGGGCATCGAACCGCTCGCGCACCCGATCGACGCCATCGAGGAAGTCACCCTGCGTCTGCGCGACGACGCTGTCTCAGAGCGCGTAGAGCGCGAAGAGTTCCAGCGTTCGGCGCCTTCCGTGCAGGACGGCCTCTATCTCGTGCCGAAGCTGATCGAATAAATCAGCTTTTGCGCGCGGCGTTTCACAGGAAAACGCCGCTACCCGCCGCAAACCTATCAGGGAACTGCAATGCATCAGAAAAGCTTGACCGAACTGCGCGCCGCGCTCGACTCGAAGGACATCTCCGCGGTCGAACTGGCGCAGTCGTATCTACAACGCATCGAAGCCGCGAAGGATTTGAACGCCTTCATCGGTGTCGATGCCGCGCTCACGCTCGAACAGGCGAAAGCCGCCGATGCGCTCGTCGCGCAAGGCAACGCAGGCACGTTGACCGGCCTGCCCATCGCGCACAAGGACGTGTTCGTCACGCGCGGTTGGGCATCGACGGCCGGCTCGCATATGCTCGAAAACTACGCGAGCCCGTTCGATGCCACCGTCGTCGCTCGGCTCGCGCAAGCGGGCATGGTCACGCTCGGCAAGACCAACATGGACGAGTTCGCCATGGGTTCGTCCAACGAGAATTCGTACTTCGGTGCGGTGAAAAATCCGTGGGATGTGAAGGCAGTGCCGGGCGGTTCGTCGGGCGGATCGGCGGCGGCGGTGGCCGCGCGTCTCGTGCCCGCTGCGACCGGCACGGACACGGGCGGATCGATTCGCCAGCCTGCGTCCTTCACCGGCATCACCGGCATCAAGCCGACGTATGGCCGCGTGTCGCGTTATGGGATGATCGCGTTTGCATCGTCCTTGGATCAGGGCGGGCCGATGGCACAGAACGCCGCAGACTGCGCGCTGCTGCTCAACGCCATGTCCGGTTTCGATGAGCGCGATTCCACCAGCCTGCAACGCGAGAACGAAGACTACACGCGATATATCGGCAAGACGTGGGACGGCTCGAATGACGCCAGCAAGCCGCTGAAAGGCTTGCGCATCGGCATGCCGAAGGAATACTTCGGCGCCGGTCTCGCCGACGACGTCCGCGCCGCCATCGACGCTGCGCTCAAGCAATACGAAGCGCTCGGCGCAACGCTTGTCGAAGTCTCGCTGCCTAAGACCGAGCTTTCGATTCCCGTATACTACATCATCGCGCCGGCGGAGGCATCGTCGAATCTGTCGCGGTTCGATGGCGTGCGCTACGGGCATCGTGCGGCACAGTATAAGGACCTGCTCGACATGTACAAGAAGTCGCGCGCGGAAGGCTTCGGGCCGGAAGTGAAGCGGCGGATTCTCGTCGGCACCTACGTGCTGTCGCACGGCTATTACGACGCTTACTATTTGCAAGCGCAGAAGATCCGCCGCATCATCGCGCGGGATTTTCAGAAAGCGTTCAGGCAGTGCGACGTCATCATGGGACCGATCGCGCCGTCCGTCGCATGGAATCTCGGCGAAAAGACCGACGATCCCCTGCAAATGTATCTCGCGGACATTTACACGCTCTCCGTCAGCCTCGCCGGTCTGCCGAGCATGAGTGTGCCGTGCGGCTTTGGTGCGGGCGCGAATGCGAATCGGCCGGTCGGTTTGCAGATCGTCGGCAACTATTTCAACGAAGCCCGGATGTTCCAGGTCGCCGACGTCTTCCAGCGCGCGACCGACTGGCACCGCAAGGCACCATCGGCATCGATCGGTATCGGGAGTCTGATATGCAGTGGGAAGTCGTCATCGGTCTGGAAACGCACACGCAGCTTTCCACCGTCTCCAAGATTTTTTCGGGCACCGCTACGCAGTTCGGCGCTGCGCCCAACACGCAGGCCAGTCCCGTCGATCTCGCGTTGCCCGGCGTGCTGCCCGTGATGAACCGCGGCGCCGTCGAGCGCGCGATTCGCCTCGGCTTGTCGATTGGTTCGCACATTGCGCCGCGCAGCATCTTCGCGCGCAAGAACTACTTCTATCCGGATCTTCCGAAGGGCTATCAGATCAGCCAATACGAGATTCCGGTGGTGCAAGGCGGGCAGATCACCATCCACGTTCCGGCCAATGAAAAGGCCGGCAAGGACGCGTACGAGAAGATCATCAATCTGACGCGCGCGCATCTGGAAGAAGACGCGGGCAAGTCGCTACACGAAGACTTCGCGGGGATGACGGGCATCGACCTGAATCGCGCGGGGACGCCGCTGCTCGAAATCGTCACCGAGCCGGAAATGCGCAGCGCGGCGGAAGCGGTCGCGTATGCGAAGGCGCTGCATGGTCTCGTCGTGTGGCTCGGCATTTGTAACGGCAACATGCAGGAAGGTTCGTTCCGTTGCGATGCCAACGTGTCGGTGCGCCCGGTTGGTCAGAAGGAATTTGGCACGCGTGCGGAAATCAAAAATCTGAACTCGTTCCGGTTTCTGGAGGACGCTATCAACTACGAAGTGCATCGCCAGATCGAGCTGATCGAAGACGGCGGCACGGTGGTGCAGGAAACGCGTCTGTATGATCCCGACAAGCGCGAAACGCGTTCCATGCGCTCGAAGGAGGACGCGCAAGACTACCGCTATTTCCCCGATCCGGATTTGATGCCGCTCGTCATCGATGCTGCGTGGATCGATCGCGTTCACAGCGAAATGCCTGAACTTCCGGCGGACATGCAGAAGCGTTTCGTCGATACGAACAGTCTCACTTCATACGATGCAGGCGTCCTGACCTCGTCGAAAGCGATGGCTTCCTACTTCGAAACGCTGGTCGCAAAGGCCGGCGCGGCGCAAGCCAAGATCGCCGCGAACTGGCTGATGGGCGATGTTTCTGCGCAGCTGAATCGCGAATCGCTGGAGATCGGTGAATCGCCGGTGTCGGCTGCGCAGCTCGCGCTGATTCTTCAGCGCATCGCGGACGGCACCATCTCGAACAAGATCGCAAAGGATATCTTCCAGTCGATCTGGGATGAGAAGGCGACGGATGAAGCGGCGGCGGATCGCATCATCGAGGCGAAAGGGCTGAAGCAGATTTCGGACACCGGCGCGCTCGAAGCGATCATCGATGAAGTGCTGGCCGCGAATCAGAAGTCGGTCGATGAATTCCGCGCGGGCAAGGGAAAAGCGTTCAACGCGCTGACTGGCCAGACGATGAAGGCGACGAAGGGCAAGGCGAATCCGCAGCAGGTCAACGAGTTGTTGAAGAAGAAGCTCGGATAAGCGTCTGCCGCGATGCATGAAATGAAAGGCCGTTGCCGGTAAGCTAGTCGGTTGAACCATATAGAATTGCACCGGATGCGTCGAGTTGGATCGGAATATTTCCACTTCAGTGGGACAGCCTGCTTGTTGTATTGACGGATGTAGCGCATGAGCTTCTTGTCGAGATCTTTGATGCTGTTGAATATCCCGCGCGTGATGAC
>LELG01000096.1 GCA_001045575.1 Candidatus Burkholderia pumila | reverse complement strand
CGCTTCACGCTTCCTCCCCACGTCCGGTCACCCTCGCGCAGTTGCCCTTCGCTTCGCTCGCTGTGATCAACTTGCGGTGGGACTTGCACCCACGAGTGTGCGCCCAGCATGGGCGCACACAAAAAAACCGCCAGCGCAATGCGTGGCAGTTTTTCTGCAATGGCGCGCGATCAAAGCTTGCCGTAGCTATGCAAGCCCGACAGAAACATGTTCACGCCGAGGAACGCGAACGTCGTGACCACCAGACCCGTCAGCGCCCACCACGCCGATGCCGCGCCGCGCAGGCCCTTCATCAGACGCATGTGCAGCCATGCGGCGTAGTTCAGCCAGACGATCAGCGCCCACGTTTCCTTCGGGTCCCAGCTCCAGTAGCCGCCCCACGCTTCGGCGGCCCACAGCGCGCCGAGAATCGTTGCGATGGTGAAAAATGCGAAACCGACGGCAATCGACTTGTACATCACGTCATCGAGCACTTCGAGCGACGGCAAACGGTACGCAAGGAAGCCACGCTGCTTGGCGAAATACGCGACGGACACCATTGCCGACAACGCAAAGCTGCCGTAACCGATAAAGTTTGCCGGCACGTGAATCTTCATCCACCAGCTCTGCAGCGCCGGAACCAGCGGCTGAATCTGCTGCGCATCGCGAGCGACCGAGTACCACATCAGGAACCCGACCGCCGCGCTGATCACCAGCAGCACGAACGCGCCCATCTGACGCGTCGAATAATACTGCTCGTAGTAGAGGTAGAACAACGACGTGATCAGGCAGAACAGCACGAACACTTCGTAGAGGTTCGAAATCGGAATATGGCCGACGTCCGAGCCGATCATGTACGACTCGTACCAGCGCACCATCATGCCAGTGAAGCCGAACAGCACCGCGACCCATGTCATGCGCGATGCGATCGCGCCGCCCGTCGCCGAGCGCGTGACGAGGCCGATCCAGTAGAACAGTGTCGCAAAGATCAACAGCGCGTTCATCCACAGAATCGCGGACTGGCTCGACAGGAAGTATTTGAGGAAGAAATTGGTGTCGGCGCGCGCGAGGTCATGCTGATAAAGCTGGATGGATAACAACGCCAGCACCGCAATCACGGCGATCAACAGGCGCACTGGTTTCCATCGCCAGCCGAGCACGACGAACGTCGGCACCGCGCCGATCAGCACGGCCATGTCGTACACGTCCATGTACGGGTGATAGCGGTTCAGAGCGAAACCCGCGCCCGCGACCATCGCCAGCGCGAACAACCAATCGATAGCGGTGAGCTTGCGCCAGAACGAGCGGTCGTCGAACGCGTCGACTTCGGGAACGCTGCCGGACGTGGAGCGTTCCGGCTTTGCGGGCGAATGGGAGGAAGTCTGTGTTAGGTCCATGATCTTACCGTGTTGATACTTCCGAGCCTGTGGCGTCGGATTGCGCGGGCGTGTGCGGCGCATCCGCTTTCGGGGCCGAATCCACTGAAGCGGCACCGTCGATCGGCGATGCGCCCAGCGCCGCCGCAATCTGCGCACGCGTGCGCAGGAATTCCTTCTCGAAGTCGAGCGTTCTGCGCGCCGTGGACATCGCCCCCAGCACGCTCGCGCCGCCCTGCGTACTGTCTTTAAGCCAGAACCAGAGCCGCCGTTCGCGTACGTAAAACATCCCCAAAATGCCGACCACGAGCAGAAGGCTGCCAAGATATACCAGATTTTTACCTGGCGCGCGTGTCAACTGGAATACCGAAGCTTGCACCTGCTTGAAGTTGTACAGTTGCAGGAAGACGGGCGAACCGTACAGAAAGCTGTCGGAAAGCGCATTGATGGACGCTTGTACGAAAGCCGTATTTTTCTCGTCGATTTTCGCGTCCGGCTGGCCGTTCTGCTCGCGCGCGATTTGCCAGACGTCCCACATCGCACCTTCGAGCATGCGCATCAGGAGGCCAGCGACTTTTTCCTGCTCGCCCTTCGGCACGGATTTATCGATAAACGACGCGACCGACTGAAACCCGCCATTGATCTGCGGATTGGCCGCCTTGCCCGCCTCGTCCGCGCCCGCGAACAGATTCAGCACACGCGATGCGCTTTCTTCCAGATGCTTCTGCAAATCGCCGTTTTCTTGCGGCACCGACCGCAGCGCAAAGCGACGCGCCGATTCCGTACGGATAGCGGGCGTTTCGAGCGCGGCGCGCAGGCTCATCCATTCCTTGACGGTACTGTTTTCATCGGCGGGAATGCGCAGGTAGCGGAACGGATCGTTCGGGCTGGTGCGCATGCCGGCGAGGAACATCGGCTGGCCGCTGACGTCGACCGGGAGCATGTAATTGCTGTATTCGCGCGCCTGGCCGTCTGAACCGCGCACCTTGTACTGAATAGACGGGCCGATGTTGCGCAGGTCCGTCGGCTTCGACATTTTCGCGCCGAAGCCGAGGCGCTCGTCGAACGCGTCGCGCAAAGTTTCCTTTTTGCTGACGCCGCGTACGTCCGGCGCGCCGTTGCCGTCCGTCATGTTTTCAACGTTGATGGCGCGGAAGTCGGTGAACTCGATGATCTCGCCCTTCGATCCCGGAATCTGCGCGGACAGCGGCGCGCTGCTGCCGATCGTGCCGCTAAAGGGCACGGTCTTCGCAATGCCACCGGTCATCGGCCAGGCGGTCATGTCCAGCTTCGAGCCGCCGTCCTGAAAGCTCGACTGGTAAATCGACACGCCGTCATACGTGAACGGATGATTCACTTCGACGCGCGCCGGAATGCGCTTGCCGGTTTTGTGATCGATCACGACAATATTGCTCGCAAAGAGCTTCGGCATGCCGGTCGTGTAGTAATCGACGATGAACTTGTTCAGTTGGATGGAGAACGGCAGATCCTGAATGATGGAGCCGTCCTGCTGATTCAGAATCACGGTGCCGACGCATTGGCCTTCGGGCACCCACGCGTAACCGCGAAACGTCGGATTCGACGTCGATAAACGATGGTCCGCCGAAATGTCGTTTATGACCGCGTTGCTGCTGATCGGCGTCTTGTTGAAGAGCCAGATTTGCAGCTTGATCGGCAAGCTGCTGTCAAGCAAACCGCCGAGGCAGATCACCACGATGGCAAGGTGCGCCGAGATATAGCCGATCTTCGTCAACGCGCCGCGCTTGCCCGCGATCAGCGTCTCGCCGCTGTCCGTCTGGCGCGTGACGAAGCGATAACCCATCTTTGCGAACAGGCATTCGAGCGTCGCCGTGGTTTGCGCGCGATCTGCGGGAACGGCGAATTCGCCCTTGTGGTGAAACGCGCGCAGGCTGCCTTCATGCACGCGATCCTTCCAGCTCTTCATGTCTGCGATCATCTTCTGGCCGTTGCGCAGCACGCACAGCGACACCGAAATCACGAGGAAGATCAGGATCAGCATGAACCACCACGCGCTATATACGTTGTAGACGCTGAGTCCGCGGAAGATGTCCGCCCAGAACGGGCCGAACTGATTGACGTAATTGGGATACGGATCGTCCTGCGTGAGCACGGTTCCGATGATGCTCGCAATCGCTAGCACGATCAGCAGCGCGATGGCGAAGCGCATCGAATTGACCAGTTCGACGAAGTGCCGGACGGCGCGACGGCCCGACTTCGACTGCATTCCCGATGTGGTGACGCTCATTCAAACTCCGACTGACAGCAAAAAAAGATAGAGACGCTGTCGGTCTGATCGACCGACGTCCCACCCGTTTTGTCGGCCTCGCGTGTACTGTCCCGGACCGACTTCGTATTCTCGTTGTTCGTGCTGATAACCGCTGGACGCTGTGCTTTAATGCAATCCGGCGATGTAGTCCGCAACCGCTTTCATCTCCGCGTCGTTCAGGCGCGACGAGGTGGCGTGCATCGGCTCACTGTTGTTGCGTTGCCCCGATGCGAAGGCGTTCAACTGTGCGACGGTGTAATCGCCCCACTGGTACGACAGCCGCGGATACTGCACCGGAATGCCCATGCCGGTTGCACCGTGACACGCGGCGCACGCCGGTACGCCCTTGTCCGCGATGCCGCCGCGATAAATTTTCTGCCCGAGCGCGACGTCGTTCTTGTCACGCACGAAATTGGGCTTGGCTTTCTGCGACGCGAAGTACGCCGCCACGTTGATCATGTCCTGCTCGTTCAGCGCGCCGGCAATGTCTGCCATGATTGGATTGTTGCGCACCGGTGCCTTTGCGTCCGGCTGCGTCTTGTAATCCTTCAACTGCTTGACGATGTATTCCGCGTGCTGGCCCGCCAGCTTGGGAAACGCCGCGCCGACGCTGTTGCCGTCCGCCGCGTGACACGCCGCGCACACCTGCGTGGCGATGGCCTGACCGCGCGCCACATCCGGCTTGGCCGGCTGCGCGGACTCCGCACTCACTGAAAACGATACTGCCAAACCGCCAAAACCCGCACCGAGCGCTACCAGAGACCTGTACAGTCGGTTCATTCGCGTTACCCTGTTTTTTGTCTTGTGAGAATGTGAAGTTCTGCAAAAAAACGACGGCGAAGGGTCTTCGCCACACGTACTCGAACGAAAGGGCTGGAAAAGGGACTGTCTCGCTCCTATGCGGGCCTGGCCTGTGGCTGGGTCCTTCACGCCCTTGTCGGATCTTAAAAATCCATCGTATTGTACGATAATCCGCTACACGCAAAGATGCCAGTCGGGGCAAGCCCAGTATTTACCGGGTTCTTAAGACTTCGATTTTCGCAGCTTTTCCCATCGGCCCGCCCAATGTCATTTCTGCTCCATCAATCCCGCTTCTTCACCACCGTCAATCATCTGCGCGATCTGCCGCCCACGCCGCAGCCGGAAATCGCGTTTGGCGGACGCTCGAATGCGGGTAAATCGATGGCGATCAACGTGCTCTGCAACCAGAAGCGGCTTGCTTTTGCGAGTAAGACGCCGGGGCGCACGCAGCACATCAACTACTTCTCCGTGGGCCCGCAGGACGAACCGGCGGGCTTTCTCGTCGACCTTCCCGGCTATGGTTACGCCGAAGTGCCCGGCGCAGCGAAGGAACATTGGCAGCGCCTGCTGTCGACGTATCTGCAAAGCCGTGCTCAACTGCGCGGCATGATCCTGATGATGGATTCGCGCCGTCCGCTGACCGATCTCGATCGAATCATGATCGAATGGTTCGCGACGACCGGAAAGCCGATTCACGCGCTGCTCACGAAATGCGACAAATTGATGCGACAGGAGATGACCAACGCCCTGCGTGCAACCAAGAAGTCGTTCAAGGAATACAGGGAAGCGGGATACCGCGGAGAATTGAGCGTCCAGCTCTTCTCGGCGATGAAGCGCGTCGGCCTGGACGAAGCGCACGAGTTAATCGAAAGCTGGATCATGCCGCAGGAACCCGCGTCGGAAGAAGCCGCGCGTCATAAAAAAAACCGCTCCGACAACGCCGGCGCGGCTTTTCTTCAAAACACCAACGACTCTTCAGCAGCAAAGAGCCATCAGCAGACAAAGCGCAAACTCAAGCCCCGAAATTCTTCGCAGCAAAACCCCAGTTCACGATATTCCAGTAAGCCTCGATGAACTTCGGACGGGCATTGCGATAGTCGATGTAGTACGCATGCTCCCACACGTCGATGGTCAGGAGCGGCTTCGCATCCGTCGTAAGCGGTGTGGCAGCGTTGCTGGTCGAGACGATATCCACTGTGCCGTCGGTCTTCTTCACGAGCCACGTCCAGCCCGAGCCGAACGTGCCGGCTGCGACCTTTGCAAACTCTTCCTTGAACTTGTCGAACGCGCCGTACTTGGCGTTGATGGCGTCAGCCAGCGCGCCGGTCGGTGCGCCGCCGCCGTTCGGCGACAGGCTGTTCCAGAAGAACGTGTGATTCCAGACCTGCGCCGAGTTTTTGAAGACACCGCCCGACGACTTTTTGACGATTTCTTCCAGCGGCAGGTTTTCGAATTCGGTACCCGAAATCAGTTTGTTGAGGTTCGTCACATAGGTCTGATGATGCTTGCCATAGTGATACTCAAGCGTTTCTTCCGACATGTGCGGTGCGAGCGCGTTTTTGTCGAACGGCAGCGGCGGGAGCGTATGTTCCATGATGCGAGCTTCCTTTCTATGTGGATTGTGGTGGGGGCGAAGCGGTATAATTTTGAATTATAGGTGGACTTGCAATAACCTCGCAAACCGCGAGCTTTTTTTATGAGGAAGATTGCTTTCGTTATGCTTTAAGCAGCGGAACTTTAAGCAGCGGAAATAATGCTCGAATGCTCGCGGTCTTCGCCGAAGCAACGTCAAAAATCATCAGGACAAGCGCGATTGCACGTCGGCCAGCAAGACATCCGCTGATCCTTCCGCGAGATGCACTGTCAGAGGACGCTTAGACTTGAGTGCACCCGGCGTGCGCATCGCGCGACCGGTTTGCGTGTCGATCAATGCGGCGTAGCCGCGTTCGAGCGTGCGCTGCGGACTGAGCACCTGCAAGCGCGCCGCTAGTTCCGAAACACACGCACGGTCTCGTTCCAGCCGGCGCGACCGCTCATTCGCCACGCGTCCCACCAGCCGCAAAACATGCTCGCGGTGCGCTTCGACATTCGGCCGCTTGCGTTCCCATCGATACTGCACCAGCGCGAAATGCGCCCGCGCATCACGCACGGGCCGCGCGCCCGCCGCCGCCAGCCGGCTCGCCAGTTGCCGCAGATGCACGCGCTGCCGCTGTAAGCGCTCCGCCGGACTTACGAGCCGGCGCGCGAGCCAGTCGAGTTGTTGCGTGCGCCGCTCCATCATGCGGCCGAAGCCACGCGCGAGCGCCGCATGCCGATGATCCAGTTCGCGTAGCAGAAGCACGCGCTGCGGGCTGACGAGTTCGGCGGCGGCGGTCGGCGTGGGCGCGCGGACATCGGCGGCAAAATCGGCAATGGTGAAATCCGTTTCATGGCCGACGCCGCTCACCACCGGCAACTCGCTCGCCGCAATCGCGCGGGCCAGCACTTCTTCGTTGAACGCCCACAAATCCTCGATCGATCCGCCGCCGCGGCACACGATCAGCACGTCGAGCCGATCGATTTCGCGGCGCGCGTTGGCGGCCTCGACCATCGCCGCGAGTTTCGCGCTGACGCCCGCACCCTGCACCGGCGCCGGAAACACGATGACCGGCACATGCAGCGCACGGCGCGAAAGCGTCGTCAACACGTCACGCAAAGCAGCTGCCTGCAAAGAAGTGACGATGCCGATTCCGCGTGGATGCGTCGGCAACGCGCGCTTGCGTTCCGGCGCGAACAAACCTTCGCTTTCGAGCTGCGCCTTCAGCCGCAGGAACGCTTCGTACAGCCTGCCCTGCCCCGTACGCCGCACCGCTTCGACATTGAGCTGCAATTCACCGCGCGGCTCGTACATCGTGACCAGCGCGCGCACTTCGATCTTGTCGCCTTCGCGCGGCGTAAATTCGGCATACTGCGCGCGGCCGCGGAACATCACGCAGCGCATCTGCGCGTTCGCATCCTTGATCGAAAAGTACCAATGGCCGCTCGCCGCGCGCGTGAAGTTCGACACCTCGCCCGAAACCCACACGAGCAGAAACGAGCGTTCGAGCATCGTGCTGATCGCGCGATTAAGCACGGAAACGGGGATTACGGCATCGCCGCCTGGCGTTGGCAGGGAATCGGGAGTCATGTGGATATCGAGATTGAGACAAGCGTCACAGCATACGCCAGACAGACACGATATGGCGTATGGACAAATTTCGCCGGACGAGGTACGCGAGTGTAGCAAGTGCCCACACAGAAAAATTTACCGAAACGCTTCCGCAACGCCTCGGAGAAGCCCGAAACGTGATAGCAAGTCATTGATTCTCCAAGACAATATTTGTCAGACGCAGACTTTTGCCGAAGTAACGCTTTCCTGACGCGGCATTGCGCTTTTCGCAACCAAGTCTTCACAGAATTATCCACAGTTTGTGGATAGGCTCGGATGGCCGGATGCGGTATCCTTCTTGCAGGCGCCGACTGGCGCGCGAGCCGCTCACGCGATAGAGTCCCGGGTTCGGGCATCGGCCAGCGTGCGCGGTTTTCACTTGGCGCGCGTGGCCATGCACATCGTTCAACGCTCATCTGAATCGAAGGAGCTGCCGTTGCGCGCCAGTATGTCTCCACGAAGCGAAACCGTAGCAAAGGCGGTCCATGTCTGATCTCAAGCCGCCGCTCGAAAACTTTCTCGTGCGTGAATGGCGCAAGCGCGGTCCCGTCGCGTGGGCGCTAACGCCTTTCGCGTGCATTTTCGGCGCGATCAGCGCGACGCGACGCGCGTTCTATGAACTCGGCTGGCTCAAGCGTGTCGATGTCGGTGCGCCGGTCGTTGTCGTCGGCAATGTGACCGTGGGCGGGACCGGCAAAACACCGACCGTCATCGCGCTGGTCGAGGCGCTGCGCGCGGCGGGATTTCAGCCGGGCGTCGTGTCGCGCGGATACAGCGCGAAGATCAAACATCCGACCAGCGTCACGCCGACGAGCATCGCCAGCGAAGTAGGCGACGAGCCGCTACTGATCGCGCGCTGCACGCATGCGCCGGTGTTCGTGTGTCCGGATCGCGTGGGCGCGGCGCAGGCGCTGCTCAACGCGCATCCCAATGTCGATGTCCTCGTGTCCGACGATGGCTTGCAGCACTATCGCATGAAACGCGCGGTCGAACTCGTCGTGTTCGACGACCGTCTCGGCGGCAACCGCTTCCTGCTGCCTGCAGGTCCTCTGCGCGAGCCGATGTCGCGCCGCCGCGACGCCACACTCATTAACAGCCCGTACGAGCGCACGCTGCCGTTGTGGCCGGACACCTTCGCGCTGGAACTCGAATCCGGCGATGCCTGGCTGCTCGACGATCCGCACCAGCGCCGTCCACTCGTGCAATTCGCCAACGAGAAAGTGGTTGCGGCGGCGGGCATCGGATCGCCGGAAAGTTTTTTTGCGATGCTGCGCGCGGCGGACCTCTCGCCGTCCACGTGCGCGTTTCCGGATCACTACTCGTACCGCGAGAATCCGTTCGAATCCGTGCAGGCCGACGTCATCCTTGTGACGGAAAAGGATGCAGTAAAATTTGAAGCCTGGCGCGACGCACGCATCTGGGTTGTTCCTGTGCAAGCCATGCTTCGGCCTCGCCTCATCGCTCTGGTTGTGGAGAAACTTCGTGGACGCACGCCTGCTTGAAATCCTCATCTGCCCCATTTGCAAGGGCCCGCTCACCTATGACCGCACGGCGCAGGAACTCGTCTGCAGCGCGGACAAACTCGCCTATCCCATTCGAGACGGCATTCCCGTGATGCTCGTGGACGAAGCGCGTCAGACCGTCGAAGGCACGCCCGTCGAGCCGCTCAAGCCGCCGGTCGACGGCAACTGATTCCACTGTGTCTTAAAGAGTCATGTCCGTACCGTTCATCGCCATCATTCCGGCGCGTCTCGCTTCGACGCGTCTGCCGAACAAGCCACTCGCCGATATCGGCGGCAAGCCGATGGTCGTTCGCATCGCCGAGCGCGCGCGCGAATCGGGCGCATCACAGGTATTGGTTGCAACGGACTCCGGCCTCGTGGTCGATGCCGCGCGCGATCACGGCATCGAAGTTATACTCACGCGCCCGGATCATCCCACGGGCACGGACCGCCTGGCCGAAGTCGCCACGCGTCTTTCGCTGCCGGACGATGCCATCGTCGTGAACGTGCAGGGCGACGAGCCGCTCATCGATCCGCAACTCGTGCGCGATGTCGCCGCGCATCTGGCGGCCCATCCCGAATGCGCGATCGCCACCGCGGCGCATCCCATTCACGATCCGGCGGACGTATTCAATCCGAACGTCGTGAAGGTCGTGCTCGATGCGAAAAGCGTCGCGCTTTACTTCTCGCGCGCGCCGATTCCGTGGACGCGCGATGCATGGCAATCGCATTGGCCTGGCGTAGCAGCGCTGTCGAAACTGCCCGCCGTGCCCGAAAACGTGCTGCGACATATTGGCCTATACGCCTATCGCACGAAGTTTCTGCGCGCGTTTCCAACTCTGTCGATGGCGCCCATCGAAAATGCCGAAGCACTCGAACAATTGCGCGCGCTCTGGCATGGCGAACGCATCGCAGTCCGCGTCACGCAAGACGCGCCGCCGCCCGGCGTCGACACGCCGACCCATCTCGAACGCGTCTGCGCGCTCTTCCGAGACGCGAACTGAAAGCCTGGCGCAACCCGTGTAACACCCCCCGCCAAGGCCCGATTGGCGAGTTTCGCGCCGTTTTCTATCCGCGTTATTACGGCTGTAAACGTCGATCTACGTGGCATAATCAAATTATTGCGCGAGCCGTCTGGTCAGCGCCATGCTCCGTTTCGTCCTTTCGCGCCGTCATCCACCGGCGGCGCCTCTCCCTCGTTGACGCCGCCGGAGCCTGCTCACCGGATTACATTCAAACCTCGCAGCGCGGTTTTTAGACGATTCGGAGAGTTCAGTTATGCGTTTGATCCTGTTGGGCGCACCCGGTGCGGGCAAGGGCACCCAGGCAAACTTCATCAAAGAGAAGTTCGGCATTCCGCAAATTTCGACCGGCGACATGCTGCGCAAGGCGGTCAAGGCGGGCTCGCCGCTCGGCATGCAAGCCAAGGGCTTCATGGATGCCGGCGAACTGGTGCCGGATTCGCTCATCATCAATCTGGTCAAGGAACGCCTGCAGGCGGACGACTGCAAGAACGGCTATCTGTTCGACGGTTTTCCGCGTACCATTCCGCAAGCGGAAACCATGAAGGACGCGGGCGTGGTCATCGACTACGTGCTGGAAATCGACGTTCCGTTTGACGAGATCATCACGCGCATGAGCGGCCGCCGTGTGCACGCGGCATCGGGCCGGACGTATCACATCAAGTTCAATCCGCCGAAGCTCGAAAGCAAGGATGACGTCACCGGCGAAGCACTGATCCAGCGCGACGACGACAAGGAAGAGACGGTCAAGAAGCGTCTCGACGTGTATGAATCGCAGACGAAGCCGCTGATCGCTTACTATAACGACTGGGCGAAGAACGGTGAGTCGAACGGACTGAAGGCGCCGGAATATCGCAAGATTTCGGGTCTCGGCGCGGTGGATGAAATCCGCACACGCGTATTCGATGCGTTGAAGTAAAATCACGCATTGGCCTGTGGAAACGCCAGTATGATGAGGGTGGTGCGAGCGCATTGTTGCCTCGCCCAATAGGACGCCCCAAGAAGAAGATACCCGAACAGCCGACCACCCCGCCTGCGGTACCCGATGGCGAC
>LELG01000095.1 GCA_001045575.1 Candidatus Burkholderia pumila | reverse complement strand
GGGGGAGCCCGGTGTTTGGAGGGTGGTTTTTTGGGTCACCGACGGGGAAGCACCACAATAAAAATTCTCTAAAAAAACACCCCCCTCGGGGCGGCTTCCTTTCCATATCTTCCCCAAACAAAACCAAAACCCCCCCTGGCCCCAAAGGGCCCAAACCATTTCCCGTTTCCCCCCCCCCCCCCCCCCCCCGCCGAAGCTCGATTTTACGACGAATGGTTTCGCGCGGAAGTCAATCCTTCATTGTCAGACCCGGCCCCTCCATTCCGCACGATCAGGTCATGGCGGAGATGGATGAGTTGATCGCCAGGAAGCGAAAGGCTCGCAATGCTCGTTGAGTGGCGGCGGCTCGCACGCAGGCGGCCTCGGGAAATCTACGAGTAACATTGAAGAGCGTAATCCGCAAGCAGCGGAGAATCTGTACCAACTCATTCGGGAGGCAGTCACGACGTTGGCCGACTATCCCTACGCCTATCGGCCCAGAGGTGCGTCGGATACGCGAGAGTTGATCGTTCATCCGAATTACGTTGTTATCTACCAGGTCTCTGACCGGATATCGGCAATCAACATCCTTCACGCACGACGTCGTTACCCGACGGAGCGAGACAAGTGAATGTCTTGGCCACGCCCGTTGGCAATTCGAAAGCCCTACTGTCCATGATTCTGATAGCAACATTCGACGATGTCGAAGCGAAATATTCCAGCTTCGCTAAGATATGAGAGCGCACGGGACTCACTCGCGCGCAGGTCGCAGAGCGTAATGGCATCGACTGAATCGCTGGTGGCGCAGATCGAGGAGAAGCTGCTCGACGACAAATGTTCGCCGACTCTCAATACCGTTCGTAAATACGCCGAAGCGCTCGGAATGAAGTTTTCCTTCGATTTTGTCGATGACGAAACCCGCCTCAGTCTGACCAGCCAGACTCTATGGCGCATTGAAACGGGTATCTCGCGTTCGGCTTTTCAGCGCCTCCGCTACAATACCCGCCATGACTTCACCGCCCTCCTTCGCCCCCGACGCGCCCTGGCGCATCGACCGCATGCGGCTTGCCCAGTTTGCCGAGCGGCCCGTACACGACTGGACCATCGATATCGTCGATGAAACGGGCTCCACCAACGCCGACCTGATGGAACAGCTCCGCGCCCTGCCCCGCGACGTCACGCACCGCGAGCCGGTCGTGCGCGTCGCGTATTCGCAGACGGCAGGCCGTGGCCGGCGCGGACGCGCATGGCTCGCCGAACCGGGCAACGCGCTGCTAATGTCGGTCGGCTGCGTGTTGAAGTGGCCTATCGAAGGACTGTCGGGACTGAGCCTCGCCATCGGCACGGCGATGCTCGATGCGCTCGCGCACCTGCCGCTGTCGCCATCCGCGCGGCTCGCGCTCAAGTGGCCCAACGATGTTCTGCTCAATGACAGCAAGCTCGCAGGCATCCTCATCGAAACGGCGTGGAATGCGCCGGGCGTGACGGCGGTGGTGATCGGCATCGGCACGAATCTGCATGGCGCGGAGCAGCTCGCCGCTCAGGTCGATGACGCCAATCGCCAGAATACGAGTTTCGTGCCCGGCACCGCGCCCGCGGCACTCGCCCGCGCATGGCCCGACGCCAATCTCACCGACGCCCTCGCCGCCATCCTCAACGCGCTCGACGCCACGCTCGCGCGCTTCGAAACCGACAGCTTCCGCCCGTTTCGCCAACGCTGGTCGGATGCACACGCCTACGCCGGACGCGAAGTCGCGCTGATGGATCAGGGTCAGGAAGTGACACGTGGCATCGCGGCGGGCGTGGATGAACGCGGGCAGTTGCTGATCGATACGCCTGAAGGTACGCGCACGGTCGCAACGGGCGAATTGTCGCTGCGGCTCGCAAGGGAGCGTCCGTGAGCGACGTTTCGGTCTTGTTGATCGATGCGGGCAACAGCTGCATCAAGTGGTCGCTCGCGGGTAAAATCTGTGTATTCGTCGGACACGAAGCCATTTCGTTCGATGACGCCGACGCCACCCCATCGAGCGCGTGGATCTCGAACGTGGCGGGCGCATCGGTGCTCAAAAGAATCGAGCAGGCAATCGACAAGAAGTGGCCACAGCTGCCGCGGACCATCGTGAAAGCAAAACCACAGCAGTGCGGCGTCATCAACAGCTACACGAAACCGGAACAACTCGGTAGCGACCGCTGGTGCGGTCTGATCGGCGCACGTGCGGCGTATCCCTGCGAGAACGTATTGATTGCCGCTTTCGGCACGGCAACCACGCTCGAAGCGCTAAACGCAGCCGGTGTCTTCACCGGCGGTCTGATCGCGCCCGGCTGGTCGCTGATGATGAGTTCGCTCGGCAGCCACACCGCGCAACTCCCCACGCTCGACGCCGACGCCGCCCGCCGCGCGCTCGGTCATACAGAGAAGCATCTCTTCGAAACGGACACAGCCGCCGCGCTGTCCGCCGGCTGTCTGCTGGCGCAGGCGAGTTTTATCGAACGCGCGTGGCACGATGTGAAAGCCGACTGGCAAACCGACGTCCGCCTCGTACTCGGCGGTGGCGCCGCAAATGAAATCGCGGGCGCGCTCAAACTGCCGCATACTCGACACGATTCCCTCGTGCTGTCCGGCCTCGCGCTCATCGCGCGTGAGGCGGCGCATCTCTAGCAACTCAATCCAACTGACGGAACCTCAAGGCATGCTGCGCTGGCTGATCGTTCTTCTGTTTCTGGCCACCTGCTAATTGATCGCCGTCGTACAGGGCATGTTCGGCTCGCTGCCGGCGGTGGGCGCGCGTGAACCGCATCGTCTGTTGCAGCAGGTCCATCCGGAAGCGCTGAATGTGCGTCCGCTGCATCCGGAAGACGCGGCCGGCAGGAACGCCCGATTAGTCAATAAGCCGCGGCGCAGTCAGGGCTGCGCGCGGACCTTTTTCAGCAGCTCGGTTGTGGAGCGATCATGTTCGAAGGCAATCGCCAGTGCCTTGCTGCCCCAGCCGCGCACGAGCGCGGATTCCGCCAGTTTATCCATGTCGTAGTCGCCGCCCTTCACGAGCACGTCGGGATGCGCAACACGAATCAACTCCAGCGGCGTCGATTCCTCGAACTTCACCACGAAATCAACGCTTTCCAGCGCTGCGAGCAGCGCCATGCGGTCTTCTTCGCGGTTGATCGGACGGTCATCGCCCTTGCCGAGCGTGCGCACGGAGGCATCGCTGTTCACGCCGACGATGAGCGTCGCACCGAGCGCTTTGGCATCGGCGAGATAAGTAACGTGGCCGCGGTGGAGAATGTCGAAAACGCCGTTCGTGAAGACGACCGGGCCTTTCAGCGTGCGACGGAGCATGGCAAGCGCTTCGCGCGTGATGAGTTTGCGTTCGAAAATGACGGGCATGGCAGCGCTCGATGCGATGTTCTCAGAGTGCGCATTATCTCACGGTGACTTGGCGCGTTCGACCACGCAAGCTCGCAAAAGCACGCGAGCAAAACGAAACGGCCCGCCACGTTTCCCCGGCGGGCCGTTCTTCGCTAAGTCGCTTCGAGCAAACTCAGGCCGGCTGTTCAGCCAAAACCGATGCCCCGCCCGACGCCGCCTGCAAGCGCAGCGTCACTTCCTTGCGATAGCGGTTCAGTTCCTGCGCCGTGGCGAACGAGCGCTCGAACAGAATCGACAGGTTGTGCAGAATGCGCTCGACGACCTTCTTCTCCCAGCTATCGTCAAAACGGATCTGATCGTCCAGCCAGCGTTCGAGCCATTCCGGGTCCGGCAGGCGCGATTGCACAGTGTCGCGCGGGAACAGCGCCTGATTCACGTGCAGATTCGTCGGATGCAGCGGCTTTTCCATGCGGTGCGCAGAAGCCATCAGCACGCCGATCTTGGCAAACGCTGCACGCGCGGAATCGCCGGCCTGCGACAGCGCCTTCTTCATATAGCGAAGGTACGCGCCGCCGTGGCGGGCTTCATCGCGCGAAATGGTTTCGTAGATATGTTTGATAACCGGCTCGGTATGCCATTCCGCCGCGCGGCGATACCAGTGGTTCAAGCGGATTTCGCCGCAGAAGTGCAACATGAGGGTTTCGAGCGGCGGCGCGGAATCGAACTCGAAGCGCACCGCGTGCAGTTCTTCCTCGCTCGGCACGAATTCCGGCTTGAAGCGGCGCAGATATTCCATCAGCACCAGCGAATGCTTCTGCTCCTCGAAGAACCACACGCTCATGAAAGCGGAGAAGTCGCTGTCATTTTGGTTGTCGCGCAAGAACATCTCGGTTGCGGGAAGAGCGGACCATTCGGTGATCGCGTTCATCTTGATGGTCTTGGCCTGCTCGTCGGTGAGCAAAGGCGCATCGAATTTGTCCCAGGGAATGTCCTTCTCCATATCCCAGCGGACGGATTCCAGCGATTTATAAAGTTCCGGATAAAGCATGGTGTTCATAGTCCACCCCTGATGCCACTTATGCGACGTTAGTTCTGTATTGACGATGATCTTGGCGATCGGCCCGGACGTGCCAAAAACTGCTGCACGCGGGCAACCAAGCTTTCAATTTTACGCGGGATTCCGACGGTCATAGACCTAATCGGACAACGAAGCGCCGCATTTTGACGCTGCGGCAACGCGTCGCGTCCCGCGAAAACACTGCACTTCCCCGTGCGAATGTACTGTTGTAAGGGTCTGTTCACGTATGAAACGGCTGTGCGAACACCCGAACTCGCTCGCAGCTTGGCAAGCGTCGCGCGCTGGACTTTGAGCGCCTGAATGGCCGATTGCAGCATGTTGAGGTTCAGCTTCAGCCAGTGCTCGACGGCACGCATGTCGGTTACGCGCTTGTCGAGTTCTTCGATGTTGGTGAGCGGAGCGAGCATGTCGGACATCATCGAGAGTGAGGGATTCGCGCCGTGCGCGCCGCCCTGCATCGCAGCGGTGAACGGATTCAGGCGCATCAGTTTCCACATCTTGCCCATCATGTCGGCCTGGCCGAATCCGGGAAAACCGGGAATCGAGAATGGCGGCGTGCCGCCCGAGCTGTCGGTCATTTGCGTGGTCCTCTGGTTTTCAGTTGATCAGGCATGGTTAGAAAGGCGCGCCGATTTCGACGCAATCGAGACATCCGCCAGCAAGCCCGCGACCAGCCCCGCGCCGACCGGCGGGACCGTGCATCGCCGAGACGATCGGCTTGCTGCAATTGATGACGTTATAGACGAGATTTGCGCGCCTCGCGCCGGATTTCCGCCAGTTCGCGGTGCATGTTCGAATCCGCCGTCGACGGGCCGCTCTTATTCGCGCCCGCGCCGGGCATCACGGCTTCGAGCACGCCATGCGGATGGCAGCGCAGTTCGAGCGACTTGTAGCTCGCGTACAGGGAAAGATCGCTCATGTGTCTCTCAGCTTTCGCGGTGAGTTTTAGCGCGGCTGGTAGATCCACTTGCCATCGCAAATCTCGACCATCACGCGGGCGCGCTGGTCGAGGCCGATGTGATCGTTGGGCGTCGTGTTGACCTGCCCGTTAATATCGGAGAAATTCTTTGTGCTTTCGAGCGCGTCACGCAATGCGCTGCGAAAAGCGGGCGTACCGGGCGCGCCAGGCACTGCGCGGTTCAGCAACATGCCCGCATCCCACGCGTACGAGCCGAACGCCGAGACAGAACCCGCCCTGCTTCTCCTCATTCAGTTTTAATGTAGTCGAGCGCGAGACGTTTCGCCGGATGATCGGCAGGCAATTGCACGGCATCGGCAGGCAATTGCGCGGCGACGGGAACCGGGTTCGCGGGCAGGAACGTGCCGTTGCAATCAGCCCCGCACACGTGCAAGAAATCGCGGTTGCCGACGTCGTGATTGTGATAGACCTTGCCCTTGTAGCCGCGCTACTCGAGCGTTTTCAGCAGCGCGGCGGGCTTGCCGGCCGCGCCGACCACGACCGCATCCGGCTTCGCGGCGAGTATCTTGAGGATCTGCCCGGTCACGCTCGGATCGGTGCGGTTGAAGCGCTCGTTGGCGACCACTTCCATCTTGTGCAACTGCGCGAACTTTGCGACTTCGGCGTATAATACGTCTCGTCGAGCGCATCCGCTTGACCGATATACGTAATCGTCTTCACGCCATGATTGCTCGCGTGTTCGATGATCGCGGACGCCATCATCGCGTCGGTTTGCGGCGTCTTGAAGACCCAGCGGCGAAGATCATCGACCGGTTCGATGATCTTCGCCGACGACGCCAGCGAGAACATCGGCGTCCGGCTTTGTGCGATGACATCGATCATCGCAAGCGAGTTCGGCATGATCGACGAACCGATGATCGCATCGACCTGATCTTCGGTGATGAGCTTCTTCGTGCTCTGCACGGCTTGCGTGGTGTCAGAGGCCTCGTCCAACACAATGTAATCGACCGGACGCCCATCCATTTCCTTCGGCAAGAGCGCCACGGCGTCACGCGCCGGAATGCCGAGCGACGCCGCCGGTCCCGTAAGCGACAGCACGAAGCCAATTTTCACGTGTTGCGCCTCTTGCGCGTATGCAGAGAATGTCGCTACGAGCAAAAGCATCGCCCCGATCAGAAACTTGCCGCCAGTAGCCATCGAAGCGTCTCCTTGTTTTGTTGAGCGGACCACGAGGCAAAGGGTAAGGCGATCGCGCTCAGGCCGCGATTCGGGCGATTCAGTACTTCACTACTTCGGGCAGCTTAAAACTGCTTCGAACGGCGCCGGCTTACTCCGGCTGCCCGACCGCCTGATCAATCGCGCCGAATATCGACTTGTCTTCTTCATCGAACATTTCGATCTTCATGCTGTTGCCGAACTTCATGAACCCCGTCTGCGCTCTGCCGTGTTCGATGGTTTCGAGACACCGCTTCTCCGCAATGCACGCGTAGCCGCGCTTCGCGTCCTTGTTGGAGATCGTGCCCGAGCCGACGATAGAGCTCGCACGCAGATTGCGGGTCTGCGATGCATGCGCGACCAGTTGAATTGCCCGAAGTGGACATGTCCATGCCGCAATCCGGCTGGCCAACCTTCTTGCCGTTCAATGCACGATCATCGGGCGATGCACGCGGCCTTCGCGCCACGCATCGCCGAGTGCGTCGGGCGTGACGACCACCGGCGAGAACGATGCGGCCGGCTTGCTCTGGAAGAAGCCTAAGTCATTTGCCAATTCGGCGGGAATGAGATTGCGCAGCGAGACATCGTTGACGAGCATCAGCAGTCGCACGTGGCGCAGCGCTTCGTCGGGCGTCGGTGCCATCGGCAACGTCCGAGGAGATGGCCGCGACCTCAGCCTCGAAGTCGATGCCATACGATTCCGTCGCGCACACGATATCGTCCGTCGGCCCGATGAAGTCGTCGCTGCCGCCTGATACATCAGCGGATCGGTCCAGAATTTGGGCGGCATTTCCGCGCCGCGCGCGGCGCACGAGTTCGATGTGATTCACGTAAGACGAACCATCCGCCCATTGATACGATACGCGCGGGGCAGCGGCACCATGCAGGCTTTGGCATCGAACGAAAAGGAATTGCGCGCGCGGCCCGCGTTAAGCGCTTCATAGACGTAGACGTCCATGAGTTGCGGCGCGTAGAAGGGCCAGTCATCGAGCGCGCGTTGCAGCGTCGGCACGATCTGATCGGCGATGGCCGCCGTGCGCAGGTCGCGCGACACGACGATGAGCTGGCCGTCGCGCGTGCCGTCCTTCAGGGTTGCGAACTTAATGGAGCGATGTTCCGTGCGAGTGACGTTAAGGGAAATGTATTTTACGATGGTGAATTCCGCCCGCCGATTCAACCTTATCCATGTCAACCAGCGACGAGAAGATACGCTCCGGCATTCAGTCGATCGAAGTCGGTTTTCGTCTGCTCGCCGTGCTAACGAACGAACGAGCCGCGCGCGATAATGCTCCGCAATCTCGCGCAACGAGCGGGCATGACGCCGGCGAAGGCGCATCGCTATCTGATGAGTTTTCAGCGGCTCGGGCTGGCGTCGCAGGATCCGGTGTCGGGGCGTTACGAACTCGGCGGCTTCGCGTTGCAGATGGGGCTGGCGCTGGCTGAGTTGCGCGATCGGCTGAACGTGACGGTGGGCATCGCCGTGTGGGACAATCAGGGGCCGACGGTCGTGCACTGGATGGAGTCGAGTTATCCGGCGAAGGCATCGTTCAAACTGGGCGATGTGATGCCGCTGCTCGGTTCCGCGACCGGTTTGCTGTTCGCCGCGTATCTGCCGCGCAGCAAGATGCAGCCGATGCTCGACCGCGAGTTTTCTGCTCTGCGCAAGACAATCGCCGAAGTCTAATCGCTGTTCGCCGACGTGCGCGAACATGGCGCGGCGCGCGTCGAAGGCATGTTACTGCCGACGATTCATGCTTTCTGCATACCCGTTTTCGATTCAACCGGCGAGCTCGCGCTCGGGCTCATCGCGCTGGGCCGCGAAGGCGCATTCGATACGCGCTGGGGGCGGTGAAATCGATTTCGCTTTACGCAAATGCGCAAACGGTCTGTCTTACGAATTAGGGGGTATATAGGGGCGGGCGAGCGCTGAGGAACATCGTTCCCGAAGCGGGTGTCTTAAACGTTCCTCGTGTTTCCGTAACACGTACGCGCTTTACGCTTTTTTGCCGATGCCGTTCTTTCCGTTTCACCGTCCCCATCATGCTTCCGGCGAACCGCCCGCTGCCGAGTCACATCGCTGGTGGCGATGGGTGTTGGCCATTGTCATCGTCGCGGTACTTCATCTCAGCGCGATGCGCTGGTTTGACCCCGTGCGCCTGCCGTCGAATGCGACGCCGCAGGAGCCGCCGCCAGTGCAAGTGGAATTACTGACGCTGAAGCCTATCGTGCCGCCTGCGCCGGTTCATCTTGCGCCAGAAGTCAAGCCTGTGGAATCGCCGAAACCGGCGGTATCGAAGTCGATGCCAGTGGCATCACTGAAGCCGACGCCCGCGCCCGAAGCCAGGCCCACGGAACCCGTGCTCAGCGCAACCACGCCTGATCCAGACGCGGCAGCAAAGGCCACCGCAGCCGCCGCATCAGCGCCCGCGCCGACCTCGCCACCGCAGCCCGCCCAGGTATCCGGCGACAAATTCAGCGTCCCGCCCACCGGCGATCTCCGCTACGACACGCTCGTTAACGGCATGATGAATCAGGCGGGCACCATCCACTGGTCGAACGATGGTCAGCACTACGAGATGGTCGTGTCCATCCCGCTGCCTTTCGTCGGCCTGTACGTGTATTCGAGCAAAGGCCATATCGATACCTTAGGCGTCGCGCCGGAACAGTATTCCGAGCAGCGCGGCCGCCGTCCTGCCGATATCGCCATTTTCAACCGCAAAACGAAGCAGATCGTCTACACCAAAACGCCGCAGTCCCAGCCGCTGGCGGATGGCGCGCAGGATCGCTTCAGCGTGGTCATGCAACTGGCGTCGCTCGTGCGCGGCGATCCCGACAAGTACAAGCCCGGCGTCAAGCGCCAGTTCAGCGTCGCGGACAACGACAGCAACGAAATCTGGCCGATCGAAACCATCGGCGATGAAACCGTGCAAGCGCGAGGCGGTTTTACACAAGCGCGCCACTTCACGCGCCTCCCGCGCCGCGACGGCGACAAACGCAAGCTCGACATCTGGCTCGCGCCCGCGCTCGGCTGGCTGCCCGTGAGAATTCTGCAAACCGAACCGAACGGAATGCAAATCGAACTGCTGTGGGCGGGCAAACTCCATCTGCCTGGCGCATCGTAATAAGGTGGGGATGCTGGCATGAACGCTGCGTCTGACGAATCCGCGCCCGCCGCACCCGCGCCGCTTCGACCTTGACGAAAGCCTCACGTAAGCCGTGTTCGTTTGGAGATCGGCGTGTAAAAAGTGCGGCGGCGCGGCATGCAGGCAATCGGAAACAGCATTCTTCTACGGAGCCGATATGCAATTGACGATCAATCACATCGACACAAACTATGTTCTCGACAACGAAGGCGGCGGTCCCTGGCTAACTTTCATCCATCAACTCGCCGGTGACCATTCGGTGTGGGATCAGATGGCCGGTTTTTTCCGCAATGACTTCCAGGTCTTGCGTTACGACCTGCGCGGTCATGGTGGCACGACGGCATCGCCGGACGACTTCAGCATCGACGATCTGGCCGACGATCTCGCCGAACTGCTCGCACGCGTCGGCGCGCCATCGACGCATGTGGTCGGCTTGTCGATCGGCGGCATGGTCGCGCAGAAGTTCGCCGTCAATCACGCGGACAAGGTGGATACGCTCACCGTCGTCGGCGCGCCGGCCTTCATCCCCGAAGACGCGCGGCCGACGTTTCGACAGCGGGCAAAATTCGTGCGCGAGCGCGGCACTGCGAGTATTGTGGATGCGACGCTCGAACGCTGGCTGACGCCCGGTTTCAGAAAAGCGCATCCGGAAGTAGTCGAGCAGATTGGTGAAACGATTGCACGTACGCCGGTCGAGGGTTTCGCCCGCGCGGCCGATGCGGTCAGTCGTTTCGATGTCCGCGACAAACTTGCATCGATCGTCAGGCCCACGCTGGTGGTCACGGGAGAGCACGATAGTGGCACGCCGCCCGCTCAAACAAAGGTGATCGCCGACACGGTGCAGGGCGCGCAATTTCAACTACTCGATGCCGCGCATCTGACACCCGTCGAGCAGTCGCAGCGATTCGGTGCGCTACTGGACGGCTTCTTGCGCAACCTGGTTTGAAATCTTGACAGTCCAGCCTCGATAACCACTGGCATTACATCGAGGCCACCCCTTGAATTCCCACCCAATCGCTCCATTTACACAGCAAGAGTGCAGGAGCGAACAAGAATAAGGAGTGTTGCCATGCAAATGATCTACAGCAGCCCGAACTATTGCGTCGTCGAATTCCCGCCGCAAGCCAATCATCTGGCGATGATGTCGGGCGGCTACGAGATCGTCGACAAGAACACGCAGCGGGAGATCTTCATCGACGGCGCGCTCGCTGCGAAGTTCCGCGAGCATGTGCAAAAGCTGATTGAAGAAGAGCCATCGCTCGAAGATGTGGATGAGTTTCTCGGTCAGTTCGATATCTTGATGAACCAACCCGTCGTGCTTCACTGATGTCTTCATGCGCGGGCCGCTTGAACGAGCAGTCCGCGCAGCCGCGGGTGACATCTTCCCTGCAAACCCCGTCTTACGGCTGAGCTTTACCCACAAATCTTTACCCACAAATCCGATTGTAACCTGGATCGGAGGGTGTTAAGGAAACTCTTCGTAACTACTGCGCGTAATGTCGCATAGAAATAAATATTATTATATTAGCTACGACCTAGAAGCATCGCAATGACGCAATTTTATCTCGGCTTGAACCTGTCAACCAAGCGCACGCGCAAGCG
>LELG01000094.1 GCA_001045575.1 Candidatus Burkholderia pumila | reverse complement strand
ACAGCGTTGATAAGCTCATCGCGCGTCAAACCGATCATCTGCCCGACAACCGCAGTTGATGCGAGCTTGACGAGCAAAACGTGATCGAGTCCGACCTTGTTGAACGAATTTTCAAGCGCGATGCAGCCTTGAATCTCATGCGCCTTTTGACCATTGCGATCAGGACGTCTTTCATGCTCAGCGGCTTCTTGCCGGATGCAATCGCGTTGCGCGAAAGCCAGTCAGCCGTGGCCAGAATGCCATCGAGGTTATCCAACGGATGACCCCATTCAGCCGCAAGCCACGTATCGTTGAAATCGAGCCAGCGGATCATCGCGCCCGATATTGAACGCCGCCTGAACCGGATCGAGCTGAAACTGCGTGCCGGGTACTTTCGCGCCGTTGGGGACGCCCGTGCCGGGCACGATCAGTCCCATCAGCTTGGTGCAGGCGGGATAGGAGAGGGCTTCGAGTCCGCAACCGAGCGTGTCGATCAGGCAGTTGCGCGCGGTTTCCAGCGCGAGCGCGCTTGCGACGTCGTAGTTGAGAACGTAATCGACTATATCGACGAGTACCTTGTCCGGGTCAGGCCGGACATTGGAGATCGGTGCGGACATCGAGGATTCCTGTTTTATGGGCCGTCGTGGCTTACTGCTCCGGCTTGATCAGCGGGTTTTGCTTCAGTGCTTCGGCTTGCGTCGGCGCGTTCGCTCCTGTGGCCATTTCGGCGGTCACGCACTCGTCGGCGAGGCGCGATTCGTACTTGTCGGAGAACAGCATGGCCTTGTTCGGAATGACGACGAGATCCATGCCCGATGGGGAGTCGTGGAAACGGTCCGCGCCGGTCGTCGTGTCCTGACGCGGCAGCTTGTAGTCCTTCTTGGCCCAGTTCACCGTGACGATGGCGTCACGCTTCATGTCACCTTTCAAATAAAAAGCCAAGCCGTCCTTGCACGACCATTTGGTGGCGCCTTCCGGGATCGGATCGGTCTTGGCTGCGGCGGCCGTTTCTGCCTTGGGAGAGCGTTTGACGATGCGGCGTGCCGGAGCAGGACGCTTGGCCTTGGTCGTGCTTTCAGTCGTTGTCGCAGCGAAGGCGTCGGCACTGACAAACACGCTCGTGGTTGCCAGCGTGCCGACGATTGCAGCGATCAGTAGTTTGTTCATCGATGAAATTTTTTCGAAAACTTGGGGTTGAATGGCGTTTGCAGCGCGGGATGAAATTGCTATATCTGGCAGGCAATCCCGATCGCACTACCCGCTATTTTCGCTTATTTATCTGAGTGAACTTCAAATTTTCCGGTCCGGTGTAATTCGCGCTCGGCCGGATAACCTTGTTGTCGATGCGTTTGCTCGATGACGTGCGCGTTCCATCCCGACGTGCGCGAGATGACGAAGAGCGGCATGAACATGGCCGTGGGCACGCCCATCATGTGATACGAAACGGCGCTGAACCAGTCGAGATTCGGGAACATCTTCTTGGCGTCCCACATGACCGATTCGAGGCGCTCGGCAATGTCGAAGAGCTTCGTGTCGCCCGCTTCCTTGGAGAGTTTCTTTGCGACGTCCTTGATGACCTTGTTGCGCGAATCGGAGATCGTATAAACTGGATGGCCGAAGCCGATCACCACTTCCTTGTTCTCGACGCAACGCTTGATATCCGCTTCGGCTTCATCGGCGTTGAGATAGCGCGACTGGATTTCGAACGCGACTTCGTTCGCGCCGCCATGCTTCGGTCCGCGCAATGCGCCGATTGCGCCGGTGATCGCC
Source organism: Candidatus Burkholderia pumila (assembly GCA_001045575.1). Taxonomy (GTDB): domain Bacteria; phylum Pseudomonadota; class Gammaproteobacteria; order Burkholderiales; family Burkholderiaceae; genus Caballeronia; species Caballeronia pumila. The sequence continues at coordinate 9,614 of LELG01000094.1, read as the reverse complement.
GAATACATATCCGCCGCCCGTGCTTGCAACCACACGCGCTGTAAATGTCGATGCATTGAACTCGTGTTCTGCGTACAGATTGAGTGATACGTGCATCGCATCGACCCATGCTTTCGACGGCTCGACGCCGTGCAGCAGATGCAGGAAGTGGCCGCCGATCGAATCGTCATCCGTTTCGACTTCGATGCGCTTGCCGTTGTGCGAGTAGTGATACCAGTACAGAAACATCGAACTCAGGAACGCCATCAAGCAGTCGGCGATATCCTTCGCGCCGGGAACGTTGTGATCGTCCTGCTCCGGCAGCAACGTGCCGAGCACGGAGACGCCGGTACGCATCACATCCATCGGATGCGCCGATGCGAGAATCCACTCCAACGCAGCTTTGAAATTCGCAGGCAAGCCACGCAACGCCTTCAGCTTCGCCTTATAAGCTTCCAATTCAACCGCATTCGGCAGCTTGCCAGCACGAGCAGATACGCGATCTCTTCGAACTCGCAGCTACTCACGATATCAAGAATGCCATACCCGCGATAGTGCAAGTCATTGCCCGTGCGCCCGACGGTGCACAGCACGGTGTTCCCCGACGTCACGCCCGACAAGCGCGACGAATTTCTTCGGCTTGAAACCGCCTGCGGCGGGTGCTTCGGTCGATGCGGTATCGCTCATATTCTCCGAGTCTCCTTGTCAGTGCTCGTGATGCGGCGTTACTTGGCTTGTTGCGAAGGTGTAGCGAACAGCGGCGCGCATTCATCCGGCATTGCATGGCCGGTGGCCTGCGCGCGGTGCAGCACCGACCAGTAATAGCGATAGCTCGCGCGGTCGTTCGTGTCGCCGTGGCGCGTCGGTCCCCAAGTCGGCGCGTTGCGGGTTCAGCAGAATCTCGGCGGCGAGAACGATTTCATCCTGGCGCGGCGAAAAGACTTCGACGATCGGCCTGATCTGCTCGGGATGGATGCTCCACATGCGCGTGAAGCCGAATTCGTATCGCGCACTTCCGTCGTCACGTTATGCGACGGCACTTTGCCATGCGCATGACACGCCGCCGCGATCTCCAGCTTCGCGCGGCGCACCAAAGGATGATCGAACTGGCCGGGCGAGCGCATGGCGCTGTCCGGAATGGCGCCGTTATGCGTGACAATGAAGTCCATCAGCCCGAAACTCAGCGATTCGACGCCCGGCAGTGCAGCCAGCTCAAACTCTTCCACGAGCGCACCATGCGTCTCGATCAGCAGATGACAGGGAATGGACCGTTCGATGCCGAACTCGCACCGCGATGTCTCGATGAACTCGATCATCTCGGCGGCTTCGAACACACTGCGAATCTTGGGCAGCATGACGTACGCGGACTCTTTCTTTGCCTGACCAGGATGATGCGCACATCGTCCCGCCACGCGCGATGCTGATAGTCGTGAATCCGCACGCCGACGCGCCCGAAGCGGTCGTCTTCGCCGCCCACGAACGACGCGACCATTTCCGCATGTTCAATTTCGCGGCCCACTTGCGCGCCGTCTTCGCAGTCGAGCGTGATATCCGAACACCGGACCGAGTTCGGCCTGCAACGCCAGCGATTTCCTGATGAGCTTCTCGCTGCCCGCGTAATGATCGCAGGGCGGCAGCACGGCAGGTTGCGGTTCACCGTCAAACAAGCACTTCGGCGGGTGTGAGCGCGCGCATCGTCGGCATCGGGTCCGAGTGGGGAATAGGGAGTCTTGCTCGATGATTCGGACGCACTCGAAGCATGTTCCAAGCGCGTTCGAATCAAGCGCGAGTTCTTAAACGCAAGCGCTCGCGCTGAAGGAAAGCCCGAAGGCTTCCCCTGATGCCGTGATGCTTACTTGCCCAGCAGATGCGAAACGCCGCCGCACTCTTCGAGCAGTTCGTTCAGCGATGCGTCCATCTTTTCGCGCGAGAACGCATCGATTTCCAGGCCTTCGACGCGCTTGTACTCGCCGTTTTCGCACGTGACCGGCACACCGTAGATGATGTCTTCCGGAATGCCATACGAGCCGTCCGACGGAATGCCCATGGTAACCCACTTGCCGTTCGTGCCGAGCACCCAGTCACGCATGTGATCGATTGCCGCGTTCGCAGCCGACGCCGCCGACGACAAACCACGCGCCTCGATGATCGCCGCGCCGCGCTTGCCGACCGTCGGGATGAACGTGTTGCGGTTCCACTCGTCGTCATTGATGAGCTTGGTCAGGTCCTGGCCTTCCGCCGTTGCGAAGCGGAAATCCGGATACATCGTGGGCGAGTGGTTACCCCAAACAGCCAGCTTTTCGATGGATGCTACCGGCTTGCCCGACTTGGCCGCCAGTTGCGACAGCGCGCGGTTGTGGTCCAAACGCAGCATGGCAGTGAAGTTCTTTTTCGGCAGATCCGGCGCCGACTTCATGGCGATGTAGGCGTTCGTGTTTGCCGGGTTGCCGATGACCAGCACCTTCACGTCGCGGCTGGCGACGTCGTTCAGCGCTTTGCCCTGAACCGTGAAGATTTCGGCGTTCGCCGACAGCAGGTCCTTGCGCTCCACGCCCTTCGAACGCGGACGCGCACCGACCAGCAGCGCGACGTCGACGTCCTTGAACGCGACTTTCGGGTCGTCCATGACGACCACGCCTGCCAGCAGCGGGAATGCACAGTCTTCCAGTTCCATCACGACGCCCTTCACGGCGGCTTGCGCTTGCGGGAGGTCGAGCAGTTGCAGAATCACGGCCTGGTCTTTGCCGAGCAGATCGCCGTTGGCGATGCGGAACAGCAGCGAGTAGCCAATTTGACCTGCGGTGCCGGTGACGACAACGCGCTTTGCGGACTTAGCCATTGATAACTCTCCTGACGGTGCGTGGAACGCTTGGGAAAAACACCATTTTATGCGCGATACGCCGAGCGTTGATGAAGACACGTCGATGCGCTCAATCGCGAGGCATCGGCCGACATGTCCGAATTTGTTATGCGAGCGTGAGGCTTGTGGGAAATTCGATGAAAGGCGCGTGCAATCGCTCAGTCTGACGGCAAGCGCTCCTTCGAGACTGCGCTTGACGTTGCGAGGCGGTTTGCAGGCAGCGGGCGCGCGAATCGAATGGCCGATCGGCGAAAGGCTAGAGGCGAAAGGGCGTGCCTGGCGGCTGACCTCGACTGGCATGGTTCCGTGCAGAAAATCTCCGTGGATAACGCATAAACCGGTCGTGCGATGACCCGCAAATTCTTGCTCGGAAAGGAGTGTAGGAGTGCTCCGAGCGAAGGTTAACCGTAACCTATGTCTTTATATAAGTCATAGGATTCTTCGGGAAAATCTGGACGCGTGAGTGGCATTTGTGTTGAGAAATGCGCGGCATGAATTCCAACTCAGCGGGCACCACGACTACGAACGGCCAGGCACCTGCGGCTGAGTCCACGGGCACGCCGTCGCCTACGTTCAGCCCGCTATACCAGCAGATCAAGGCGCTCATCACGCAGAGCCTCGAATCGGGTGAATGGAAGCCTGGCGAAATCATCCCGAGCGAGATCGAACTGGCCGCGTGCTAAAAGGTGAGCCAGGGCACGGTCCCGCAAGGCCATCGACGAACTCGCTGCCGACAATCTTCTTGTCCGCCGTCAAGGCAAGGGCACGCTTCGTCGCAACGCATAATGAAGACCGCGTACAGTTCCGCTTTCTTCGCCTGTTGCCCGACGACGGCGACGACCATCCTCACGTCAGCAGGCTCCTCGAATGCAAGCGCCTGTGCGCGCCTGCCGAGATCGCGCGCCAGCTCGACCTGAAACCCGCTGACCCCGTCGTTCTTATCAAGCGCTTGTTGCAATTTGATGGCGTGACCACTGTCTTCGACAAAATCTGGCTGCCTGGCGCGGTGTTTCGCGGCCTCACGGCCGAGCGTCTGGGCGAGTACAAGGAGGGTCCGCTCTATGCCACATGTTCGAGACCGAGTTCGGCACGCGCATGATTCGCGCCTCGGAGAAGATCCGCGCCGTCGCCGCCGACGAAACCGTCGCGCAATGGCTGGAGTTGCAGCCCGGCTATCCGCTGTTGTCGGTCGAGCGAGTGTCTTATACGTGTATGGGGAGATACGGGGATCGTCCCATGGAAGTGCGGCGTGGCTGTATGTCACGACCGGCTATTATTACCAGAACGACCTGAGTTGATTGAACAAGAGCGTGACAAGCGCGGGGAAGAGGTACGCCGAGCACGCACGTACGCCATTCTCGCGAAAGAAACAACAATAGAGTCAAGTCTTCTGCAGCTTTTCGCTGCAGCGCGAAATAAAAAAGCGCTAAAATTACAGGTTAGTATAATAACAAGTTGGAGTCTAGCATGGCTGAAGCCGTAAAAAAACCAAGGCCCGAGTACCGGAACATCGGGATCGGCCAAATCGTGAAGTACCGCTTGCCACTAGCAGGGAAGGTTTCCATCCTGCACCGTATCAGTGGCTTGCTGCTGTTTGTCTCGCTGCCGTTCATCCTGTACCTGCTCGATCAGAGTCTCACGTCGGAAATTAGTTTCGACGCATTCAAGGGTTTCCTGGCCAATCCCGTCATCAAGATCATCACGCTCATGTTGTCGTGGGCTTATCTGCATCACTTCTGCGCGGGCATCCGTTTCCTCTTGCTAGACACGCACGTCGCAGTGAACAAGGAAGGCGGTAAGCAGACCGCTCTCATCGTGCTGATCGTCTCGCTGGTGCTGACACTTGCGATGGCCCTCAAGCTTTTCGGAGTCTTCTAAAAACATGACAACTCACAATCGAGGAGTTGGCCCGAAGCGTCTCGTCGTCGGCGCGCACTATGGTCTGCGCGACTGGCTCGGCCAGCGCATCACCGCGGTCGTGATGGCCGTCTACACGCTCATTCTTCTCTTCTGGTTCTTCGCCGCGCACAACAACTTCTCGTACGAAGGCTGGGCGGGCATCTTCGCAACCCAGTGGATGAAGCTCGCCACGTTCGTCGCCTTGCTCTCGCTGTTCTATCATGCGTGGGTCGGCATTCGTGACATCTGGATGGATTATGTGAAGCCGATGGGCGTACGCCTGTTGCTGCAGGTGTTGACCATTCTCTGGCTGGTCGGATGCGCCGGCTACGCTGCACAGATTCTCTGGAGAGTTTAAAGAACATGGCTACAATCAAGACTTCTCTGCCGCGTCGCCGTTTCGACGTGGTCATCGTCGGCGCGGGCGGATCGGGCATGCGCGTATCGCTGCAGCTCGCGCGTGCGGGCTTGTCCGTCGCGGTGCTGTCGAAGGTATTCCCCACGCGTTCGCACACGGTCGCGGCGCAAGGCGGCATTGGCGCATCGCTCGGCAATATGAGCGAAGACAACTGGCACTATCACTTCTATGACACGATCAAGGGCTCCGACTGGCTCGGCGACCAGGACGCGATCGAATTCATGTGCCGTGAAGCGTCGAACGCCGTCTACGAACTCGAACAAATGGGCATGCCGTTCGACCGTAATCTGGACGGCACCATTTATCAGCGCCCGTTCGGCGGCCACACGGCCAACTACGGTGAAAAGCCGGTGCAACGTGCTTGCGCTGCGGCTGACCGTACCGGCCACGCGCTGCTGCACACGCTGTATCAGCAGAACGTCGCGGCGAAGACGCACTTCTTCGTTGAATGGATGGCGCTGGATCTGATCCGTGACGCCGACGGCGACGTGCTCGGCGTCACCGCGCTCGAAATGGAAACCGGCGACGTCTATATCCTCGAAGGCAAGACCACGCTGTTCGCCACGGGCGGCGCGGGCCGGATCTTCGCGGCATCGACGAATGCGTTCATCAACATGGGCGACGGTCTGGGCATGGCGGCTCGCTCGGGCATCGCGCTGCAGGACATGGAGTTCTGGCAGTTTCACCCGACCGGCGTGGCCGGCGCGGGCGTGCTGATTACGGAAGGCGTGCGCGGCGAAGGCGGTATCCTGCGTAATGCCAACGGCGACCGCTTCATGGAGCGCTATGCGCCAACGCTGAAGGACCTGGCACCGCGCGACTTCGTTTCGCGCTCGATGGATCAGGAAATCAAGGAAGGCCGCGGCGTGGGTCCGAACAAGGATCACGTCTTGCTGGATCTTTCGCACATCGGCGCGGAGACGATCATGAAGCGTCTGCCGTCCATCCGCGAAATCGCGCTGAAGTTCGCAAATGTGGACTGTATTAAGGAGCCGATTCCGGTCGTGCCGACCATCCACTATCAGATGGGCGGTATCCCGACGAACATGCACGGCCAGGTGGTCGGTACGTCGAAGGGCTACAACGATCCGGTCAACAGCTTCTACGCAGTAGGCGAATGCTCGTGCGTGTCGGTGCACGGCGCAAACCGTCTTGGCACGAACTCGCTGCTGGATCTCGTGGTGTTTGGCCGTGCGGCAGGCAATCACATCATCAAGCACGCGCAGGAACTGAAAGAGCACAAGCCGCTGCCTGCCGACGCCGCCGAATTCGCCATGGAACGCCTCGCGGTACTGGAAAAGTCGACCTCGGGCGAGTACACGCAGAACATCGCCAACGACATCCGCGGGACCATGCAGAAGTATGCCGGCGTGTTCCGTACCTCGAAGCTGCTGGAAGAAGGCGTCGGGCAAGTCGCGGAACTGGTGGAGCGCGTGAAGCATGTGCATCTGAAGGACAAGTCGAAGGTGTTCAACACCGCCAAGGTGGAAGCGCTGGAACTGGCGAACCTGATCGAAGTCGCCCGCGCGACGATGGTGTCGGCGGAAGCGCGCAAGGAAAGCCGCGGCGCGCACGCACAGAGCGACTTCCCGGACCGCAATGACGAGGAGTGGATGCGCCATACGCTGTGGTTCAGCGAAGGCGATCGCCTCAACTACAAGCCGGTGCAAATGAAGCCGCTGACGGTTGAATCGGTGCCGCCGAAGGCGCGTACCTTCTAAGGCACAAAGAAATATCGAAATGGCAAAGAAAATCTTCGAAGTCTATCGCTACGACCCGGGCAAGGACGCAGCGCCGCGCATGCAGACGTATGAGCTCGACCTGACGCATGAACGCATGCTGCTGGACGCGCTCGTCAAGCTGAAGGAAATCGACGAAACGCTGTCGTTCCGCCGCTCGTGCCGCGAAGGCGTGTGCGGTTCGGACGCGATGAACATCAACGGCAAGAACGGCCTCGCGTGCCTGACGAACCTGAACGAGCTGCCGCAGCGCATCGTGCTGCGTCCGCTGCCGGGTCTGCCGGTCGTGCGCGACCTGATCTGTGACTTCACGCAGTTCTTCAACCAGTACCATTCAATTAAGCCGTACCTGATCAACGACACGCCGCCGCCGGAGAAAGAGCGCCTTCAGTCGCCGATGGAGCGCGACGAGCTGGACGGCTTGTATGAGTGCATTCTGTGCGCGATCTGCTCGACGTCGTGCCCGAGCTTCTGGTGGAATCCGGACAAGTTTGTCGGTCCGGCTGGCCTGCTGCAAGCCTATCGCTTCATCGCGGATAGCCGCGACCAGGCGACCGGCGAGCGTCTGGACAACTTGGAAGATCCGTATCGTCTGTTCCGTTGCCATACGATCATGAACTGCGTCGACGTGTGCCCGAAGGGCCTCAATCCGACGAAGGCGATCGGCAAGATCAAGGAATTGATGGTTCGCCGCGCTGTCTGAGATGAACGCTGCAATGGTCGATATCGACAACGACTCGCATCAGTCCGCCCCTCTTCGTCGCGCGCGCCTGCGCTGGCGCGCGCGACGCGGCCTGCTGGAAAACGATCTGATTTTCGAGCGTTTTTTCAGCCGATATGAACATGACTTCAGTGACGCCGACGTGGCCGCTCTGACGCGCCTGCTGGAGCTGAGCGACAACGAACTGATGGACCTGCTGCTCGCGCGCACCGAGCCGGAGGGCGATCTCGCCACGCCAGATATCGTGCGCCTGCTGCAACTGCTGCGTTCAGTGTAAGAGACGCTGCCCGCCTGGTACTCGTTTGGACAGAGATTCGCGGAATTTTGCAAAATAGGCCGATCCGCCTGGGTTTCGAATTCGCGGCGGGTTTGCAGACACAACAAGGCTGGACCGAAACCGCCGGCCGACAGGACAAGTTTTTTGCTGCGCAGCTTCCGTCATGCAAATTATCGAAAACCTGTATCCATACTTCGATTAAGGATGTATTATGATCCCGTCAGATGTTAAAGCCACGCTATCGTTCAGCGACAATTCGCCGAGCGTCGAAATGCCGATCTACAAGGGCACGATGGGCCCGGACGTGATCGACATCCGCAAGTTGTACGGTCAGACCGGCAAGTTCACGTATGACCCGAGCTTTATGTCGACGGCGTCATGCAATTCCGCGATCACCTACATCGACGGCGACAAGGGCGAACTGCTGTACCGCGGCTACCCCATCGAGCAGCTCGCCGTGAACGCCGACTTCCTCGAAACCTGCTACCTGCTGCTGAAAGGCGAATTGCCGAAGAAAGCGCAGAACAAGGAGTTCGTGGACACGGTCACGCGTCACACGATGGTGCACGAGCAGATGCATTTCTTCTTCCGCGGCTTCCGCCGCGATGCCCATCCAATGGCCGTGCTGACGGCTGCAGTCGGCGCGCTATCAGCATTCTACCACGACTCGCTGAATATCAACGATGCGCGTCATCGTGAAGTATCGGCCATCCGCATGATCGCCAAGCTGCCGACGCTGGTGGCCATGGCGTACAAGTTCAGCATCGGCCAGCCGTTCGTTTATCCGAAGAACGAGCTGTCGTACAGCGAGAACATCATGTACATGATGTTCTCGAACCCGTGCGAAGAGTACAAGGTCAACGACGTGCTGGTGCGCGCGCTCGACCGTATCCTGATCCTGCACGCGGACCACGAACAGAACGCGTCGACGTCTACCGTGCGTCTGGCGGGTTCGTCGGGTGCGAATCCGTTTGCATGTATCGCGGCGGGTATCGCGTGTCTGTGGGGCCCGGCGCACGGCGGCGCGAATGAAGCCGCGCTGAACATGCTGGAAGAAATCGGTTCGGTCGAGAACATTCCCGAGTTCATCAAGCAGGTAAAGGACAAGAACTCGAGCGTGAAGCTGATGGGCTTCGGTCACCGCGTCTACAAGAACTACGATCCGCGCGCGAAGCTGATGCGCGAGACGTGCCATGAAGTGCTGAACGAACTCAGCTTGCGCGACGACCCGCTCTTCAAGCTCGCGATGGAACTGGAAAAGATCGCGCTGGAAGACGAATACTTCGTGTCGCGCAAGCTATACCCGAACGTCGACTTCTATTCGGGCATCGTGCAGCGCGCGCTGGGTATCCCGACGTCGATGTTCACATGTATCTTCGCGATGGCGCGTACGGTCGGCTGGATCGCGCAGTGGAACGAGATGATTGCCGATCCGGAACAGAAGATTGGCCGTCCGCGTCAGTTGTTCATTGGGCAGACGCCGCGTGAGGCGAAGGCACTCGACAAGCGTTAAGCGCTTGCGTTGTTCAGGTTAGGTGTGGGAAGAAGCCTCGGCGGTTGAATGACGCCGAGGCTTTTTGTGTGCGCCCAGCATGCATGGGCGCACACTCGTGGGTGCAAGTCCCACCGCAAGTTGATCACAGCGAGCGAAGCGAAGGGCAACTGCGCGAGGGTGACCGGACGTGGGGAGGAAGCGTGAAGCGAAACTGCGAGCCGATGGA
>LELG01000093.1 GCA_001045575.1 Candidatus Burkholderia pumila | reverse complement strand
CTATCTCGGCTCCCTTGGCCTTCCATCGTTGCGTCGATAGCCGGGCCAACCGATCACCAATCCGAATCGCTGTGTACGGACCCTTATGCGCGGTTGTGTGGGAGGGGCGGGCCGTGAGGCCTGCCCCCTATACCGATCCTTTTTCCGTTACACCGTGGCCCAAAACCATTGATTTTCAGGATTTTGTGCTGCACATTCGATTGCAGGATGCGCAATGGCGCGCCGTACCATCGCGTTATCGGCTTTTCTATAATAGTCCGATGATCGTTTTCGGGGTCGCGGCGGTTTGCTTTCAGCTCTGGCCAGACCGAGTCGCCAAGCACAATTTGTCGTTATAAACGTCGCCGTGAGCGCTTTCATACAGTACCACGATGAGGAGCTAACAGGCCGCATCAGCCTGCCAACATGAATCGTTTAGCCAAATTTCTCCCCCTTGAGAACGTTGTTCTCGGACTGTTTGTTACCAGCAAGAAACGCGTATTCGAGCAAGCGGGCCTGATTTTCGAGAACCAGAGCGGCATTGCCCGCAGTATCGTCACCGACAATCTCTTCGCTCGTGAGCGCCTCGGCTCGACCGGCCTGGGCGAAGGCGTCGCCATTCCGCACGGTCGCATCAAGGGGCTGAAGCAACCGCTCGCCGCGTTCGTGCGTCTTGCCGAACCCGTCGCGTTCGAATCGCCCGACGGCCAGCCGGTGTCTCTGTTGATCTTCCTGCTCGTGCCCGAACAGGCTACGCAGCAGCATCTGGAAATTCTGTCGGAGATCGCGCAACTGCTCTCCGATACCGAAGCGCGTGAGCGTCTTCACAAGGAAGAAAACCGCGAAGCGCTTTACCAAGTGCTCACGCAATGGCAACCGTAATAACCACATAGACATAGCGAAAACGCGCCAATCGCCCGCTCCGCATAAGTTTGTGCCTTGGGGCCGCCTCGCGCGTGCCGTGCATCTGGGGCACAATCGGTCAAACGCAGCGCCATGCGGCGAAACGAAGCAACGGGCTTCGAACCGCGAAGGCTGCATCCGGCTTCCAACGGAGTTCCGGTCTCATGGATACGTCCAACATCAACGCCCAAAGTATTTTCGACGATAACGCCGCCGCTCTGAAATTTAGCTGGCTCACCGGGCACGAAGGCTGGGAACGCGGCTTTTCGAGCGAAACCGTCGCCAACGCGACATCGAGCGCCGATCTCGTCGGTCACCTAAATCTGATTCACCCCAACCGCATTCAGGTGCTCGGCGATGCCGAAATCAACTACTACCAGCGCCAGTCCGACGAAGACCGTTCGCGTCACATAGCCGAACTGATTGCGCTGGAGCCGCCGTTTCTTGTTGTTGCGGGCGAAGTGGGCGCGCCGCCGGAGCTTGTGCTCCGCTGCACGCGGTCGTCCACACCGCTGTTCACCACGCGCATGTCGGCGGCGGCGGTCATCGACAGCCTGCGCGCGTACATGTCGCGCATCCTCGCGCCGCGTGCCACGCTGCACGGCGTATTCATCGACATTCTCGGCATGGGCGTGCTGCTGACCGGCGATTCCGGACTCGGCAAAAGCGAACTCGGACTGGAGCTCATCAGCCGTGGTCACGGTCTCGTCGCCGATGATGCGGTAGATTTCGTGCGGCTCGGTCCGGATTTCGTAGAAGGCCGCTGCCCGCCGCTGCTGCAAAACCTGCTCGAAGTGCGCGGTCTCGGGCTGCTCGACATCAAGACGATCTTCGGTGAAACCGCCGTGCGCCGGAAGATGAAGCTGAAGCTCATCGTCCAGCTCGTGCGTCGTCCGGATGGCGAGTTCCAGCGTCTTCCGCTCGAAAGTCAGACCGTCGATGTGCTCGGCCTGCCAATCAGCAAAGTGACGATTCAGGTGGCCGCCGGACGAAACCTCGCCGTGTTGGTCGAAGCCGCGGTGCGCAACACGATTCTCCAGTTGCGCGGCATCGACACCTTGCGCGACTTCATGGACCGTCAGCGCCTCGCTATGCAGAACCCCGACAGCCAGTTCCCCGGCAAGCTGATCTAATACGGCGCATGGGATACAGGTGCTAATCTAGTAGAAAGTGAAACTCTGGATTCCCATGCATATCATCCTGATCACCGGCATTTCCGGCTCCGGCAAGTCCGTCGCCCTGAATGCCCTCGAAGACGGCGGCTACTACTGCGTCGACAATCTGCCGCCGCGCTTTTTGCCCGAGCTTGCGTCGTATCTGGCGAACGAAGGCCAGGACCGCCTGGCCGTTGCGATCGATGCGCGCTCCAGTCTCTCGCTCGATGAAGTCCCCGCTATCATTCGCCAGCTCTCGCAGGACTACGATCTCCGCGTGCTGTTCCTCAACGCGAGCACGCAGGCGCTGATTCAACGTTTCTCCGAGACGCGTCGCCGTCACCCGCTGTCGGGGTCGCCACGCCATGAGGCGGATGTCGGCGTGTTGAATTCGCTTGCCGAAGCCATCGAGCGCGAGCGTGAACTCGTTGCGAATCTCGTCGAGTTCGGGCATCAGATCGACACCAGCAACCTGAGCGCGAACGTGCTGCGCGCATGGGTCAAGCGCTTCGTCGAAACCGACGCCGCCGATCTCACCTTGATGTTCGAATCGTTCGGATTCAAGCGCGGTGTGCCGCTCGACGCCGATCTCGTGTTCGACGTGCGCACGCTGCCGAATCCGTACTACGACCATCAGTTGCGGCTGTTCACCGGTCTGGACAAACCGATCATCGATTATTTGTCCGCGCAGCCAATGGTCTGCGAGATGATCGACGATATCGGCGCGTTCGTCGGCAAATGGCTGCCGCGCTTCCGCGACGACAATCGCAGTTATCTCACCGTCGCGATTGGCTGCACAGGCGGGCAGCATCGGTCGGTGTACATTGCTCAGGCGCTTGCCACGCGCTTCGGCGGTCAGGCGAACGTGATCGTGCGGCATCGTGATGCGCCCTCCCCGTAGATGACAGCGTGACCACCACGCGATGATTGACGCGCGGCAATACCACTGGAGGCGCGCAATGTCCTCTGATCCCGTGCTTAACGATTTGCCGCTGTTCCCGCTTCATACCGTGCTGTTTCCCGGCGGTTTGCTGCCGCTGAAAATCTTCGAGGCGCGTTACCTCGACATGGCGTGCGCCTCTCTGCGCAAGCAGACGCCGTTTGGCTTGTGTTCTGAAGAGAGCGGGCATGAAGCGGCGTCGCCGGGCGATCCGTCGATTCCGGAGAACATCGGCTGTCTGGCTGAGATTACTAAATGCGATGTCGATACGTTCGGCCTGTTGCTCGTGCAGGCGCGCGGAACGCAGAGCTTCAAGCTTAAGGAGCATCGCGTGGAGCCGAGCAATCTGCTGGTCGGCGAAGTCGATCTGATCGGCGATGACGAGCCGCTTCAGGGCGCGTAAACGCTCGCCAAGTTTGGCACGTGCGCAGAGGTGCTGGAGCGGATCATTCGACACGATCAAGACGCGCGAGCCGCAAAACCTGCCCTTCATCAAGCCATTTCTCTTCGATGACTCGACGTGGATTTCAAATCGCCTCGCCGAAATCCTGCCGATTCCGATACGCTGCTTACGGCAGAAGTTGATGGAGTTGATGGATGGGCGTTCGCATTGATGTGGTGCATCACTATATGCAGCACCACTACACCAATTGTGCTTTAGATCAGCGAGCCGCTCAACGAATCCAGCAGCTTGCGCACGGGCGCAGGCACACCGAACGAATCGATGCGCGACAGCGGCGCCCACACGGTTTCCACCTGCCGCAACTCGCGCGGCGCGTGCCGCGCTTCGCCAAGACGTGGCTCGATATCCAGCTTGAAGTGCGTGAACGTGTGCGACAGCGGTGCCAGACGCTGAAGTTCGGCATCGCCGCCGAAGCTTTCTGAAACTGCTGAAAGCGACGCTTCGTCCAAAGCTTCCGGCAAACTCCACAAGCCGCCCCAGATACCCGTCGGCGGGCGCTTTTCCAGCAGAATCGAATCGCCGTCCTTGAGCACGAGCATCCACGTCTTGCGCGTCGGCACGGCTTTCTTCGGGCGCGCGACGGGCAATTCGCGCTGACGCCCTTCTATCTTTGCCACGCAATCCGATGCAAACGGGCATCGCGTGCAATCCGGCTTGCCGCGTATGCACAGCGTCGCGCCCAAGTCCATCAAGCCCTGCGTGTATGCGGTCACCTCTTCCTTGTTCGCAGCGTCCGGCAACAGCGATTCCGCGAGCTTCCACATCGCGCTTTCGACTTTCTTTTCGCCCGGAAAGCCCGCGACGCCGAACACGCGCGCGAGCACGCGCTTCACGTTGCCATCGAGAATGGTCGCGCGCGCGGCAAACGCGAACGATGCAATTGCCGCCGCCGTCGATCGTCCTATACCTGGCAGTTCTGCCAGCTCATCAACAGTTTGCGGAAATGTGCCGCCATGTTCATAAGCGACGACCTGCGCGCACTTGTGCAGATTGCGTGCGCGCGAGTAGTAGCCGAGACCGGCCCACAGCGCCATGACATCGCCGATGGGTGCATCGGCCAGATCGGTCACCGTCGGGAAGCGTTCGAGAAATCGCGCGTAGTACGGAATGACCGTCGATACCTGCGTCTGCTGCAGCATAATCTCCGACAGCCAGATGCGATATGTGTCGCGCGTGTTTTGCCACGGCAGATCGTGCCGGCCACGAATGCGTTGCCACGCGATCAGGCGCGAGGAGAAGTCGGTGAGTGCGAGCATCGAAGGAAATTAGCGCTGGCAGTGTGGACAGTAATACGTCGAGCGCTGCCCCTGAACGATTTGTTTGATGGGCGTGCCGCACACATGGCACGGCAGCCTTGCGCGATCATAGACGAAATAGTCGAGCTGGAAGTAGCCCGATTCGCCGTTACTGCCGACGAAATCGCGCAGCGTGCTTCCGCCTTTTTCGATGGCTGCCGCCAACGTCATGCGCACGGCATCGGCTAGCAGGTCATAGCGCACGAGCGAGACGCGGCCCGCGGCGGTCGTCGGGCGAATGCCGGCGCGGAACAGACTTTCCGACGCGTAAATATTGCCGACGCCCACGACTATATCGCCCGCCAGCAGCGCCTGCTTCACCGCAATTTTCCGCCCGCGCGTCGCCCGGAACAGCGTTGCGCCAGAAAACTCAGGCGAAAACGGCTCGACGCCCAGACTGGCGAGCAACGGATGTTTGAGCACGTCCCCATCTTCGCACGGATGCCAGAGAATCGCGCCGAAGCGACGCGGATCACGGAAGCGCAGAATGAAGTCATCGAAGATGATATCGACGTGATCGTGCTTCGCCGCATCCGGCGGGAGCGGCACGTTGCGCAACACGCGCAGCGTTCCGGTCATGCCGAGATGCACGATCAGCCAGCCATCGACCGTTTCGAACAAAAGATATTTGCCGCGCCGCTCGACCTTCTCGATTTTTAGCGTCGAGAGCGTCCTGGCGAACTTCGGCGGAATGGGCCAGCGCAGCGCGGGCGTGCGCACATCGACATGTTCGACGCGCCTTCCGGCAACGTACGGTTCGACCCCTCGGCGGGTGACTTCGACTTCCGGCAGTTCGGGCATTTTCCTGGAGAACCCTTTTGCTAGTGGAGAACCTTTTGCTAGAACGCTCACTGAGCGTTTATGCCGGTATTTTAGCGACCGCGTTACAATCGACCGAAACATCGTCTGGATTTCAATGAACCCGTTCGTCACTAAACTGCATATGTTGCGTCAAGCCGGCTCGGCGCGTTCGTTCACCATGCCGCTGTCGCGTATCGCGGGAGTGGTGGCATTCGCGCTGGCTGCGCTCGCGTTCACGCCGGCATTTGCTCAGGATGACTCTTCTCCCGCTCCCGGCGACGATCCGTCCGCCATGCAAAGCGCCGTCGATGCATTGACCGCTCCGGTAAGCGGCGACGAGAAGCAGGACTTGCCGAACGTGGCGATGTCCAGCCAGATCGTGTTCCAGGTGCTCGCGGCCGAAGTCGCGCTGCAACGCGGCCAGCCCGCGCCTGCGTATAAAACCTATCTCACGCTGGCGCGCGACACGAAGGATCCGCGTTTTGCGCAGCGTGCGATGGAAATCGCCATTGCGGCGCAACGTCCGAACGATGCGCTCACCTCCGCGCAACTCTGGCAGCAGTTCACGCCGCATTCGGATCGCGCGGCGCAGTTGAGCGCGTCCTTGCAGATCGTCTCGGGCAAGCCGGATGACGCGAAGCCCACGCTCGCGCGCGAACTTGCGAAGGTCGCGCCGGAGCAGCGTGGTGACGCCATCTTGTCGCTGCAAACGCTGCTGGCGCGCGGACCGAATCGCGTCGGCGGATTGAATATGCTGAAGGATCTGACATCGAACGATCAGAACCTGCCGGAAACGCAGCTTGCATTGGCGCGTCAGCAATTGATCGCCGATGACCAGCCGAGCGCGAAGGCATCGCTCGAAAAAGCGCTGCAAATCAAGCCTGATTATTTGCCCGCTGCGCTGACGCTTGCGCACATGGGTCCAGAAGAGCACAAGGAAGGCATCGCATCGTTCGAAAAGTATCTGGAAAAGAATCCGAAGTCGCGTGATGCGCGGCTCGCGCTCGCGCAGGTGTATCTGTCGTCGGACCGTCTGGACGATGCGCAGAAGCAGTTCGAAATCATGCGCAAGAATGACGCGAAGGATCTGACGCCGATCATGGCGCTCGCGCTCATCAGCATTCAGAAGAAGCAGTACGACAAGGCGCAGGATTACCTCAACCAGTACGGGAATCAGGCCCAGAACACGCCGGGGGCGGATCCTGGTCAGGCGTACATCTACCTCGCGCAACTCGCGCTGGAACAGAAACAGGACGACATCGCCAGCCAGTGGCTTAACCGCATTCCGCACACGAGCCAGCAGTACTTGCCCGCGCAGATCACGCGCGCTCAAATCCTGGCCAAGCAAGGCAAGGTCGACGAAGCGCGCGCGCTCATCAACAGCCTGAAAAGCTCCGATCCGCACAATCTCGCGCTGCTCGCACGTACGAATTCGGCCATTCTGTTCGAGGTGCATCGCTATCAGGAAGCGGAAGACAATCTGGCGAAGGCCGTGCACACCTTCCCGGACGATCCCAACCTGATCTACGACTACGCGATGGCCGCCGAAAAGAACGGCCATTACGACGTCATGGAAACGCAACTGCGCGAACTGATGCGCTTGCAGCCGACGAACCCGCAGGCGTACAACGCGCTCGGTTACTCGCTGGTGGATCGCAATCAGCGGCTTGATGAGGCGGTAAAGCTGATCGAGAAAGCCGTTTCGCTCGCACCGAACGATGCGTTCATCATGGACAGTTTCGGCTGGGCGCGCTTCCGTCAGGGCAATGCCGCCGAAGCCGAAAAGATTCTGAAGAACGCCTACAGTCTTCAGCCGAACGCGGAAATCGGCGCGCATCTGGGCGAAGTGCTGTGGAAATCGGGTCAGCAGGATCAGGCGCGCGCCGCGTTCCGTCAGGCGCAAAAGCTCGAACCCGATAACGACACGCTAGTCAAAACGCTCAAACGACTTCAGGTGAACGATCTTTGATGGCTTTCGATTTTTTCGCAGGTGCTTGCGCGTCGTCGCTTCGGCGCGGTGCGCTTGGTTTCGCTGCGGTTTCCGCAATCATATTGTCGGGCTGTGCCGTGCAGCAGCCGACGACGAAGAACGCATCGAACTCGCTTAGCGCGCAAACGAGCCGCGCGTATCACGGCCGCTTCGCCGTGCAGTACAGCGATCAGAACGGCACGCCACGCAACGCGTACGGCAACTTCGACTGGCAGGAAACCGGCGATACTGTGACGCTGCAACTGCGCAACCCGCTCGGCTCGACAATGGCGATCGTCACGTCGTCGCCTTCGCTGGCTATGCTGGAGTTGCCGAATAGGCAGCCGGTGAATGCGAAGAACGTTTCCGATCTGATGCAGAACACGCTCGGGTTTGCGTTGCCGGTCGAAGGACTGCGGTACTGGCTGCAATCCTCGGCGGCGCCGAATTCGCGTGCGCAGACGGAACTCGATCTGACATCGAACAACGGCCGGCCGAAGGAAATCAGGCAGGACGGCTGGACGATCGACTACGTCGCTTATGCCGATGCGCCCGCCACTGGCGTGAAGCGCGTCAATCTTTCGCGCAACGAACCTCCGCTCGACATCAAGCTCGTGCTGGACCAATAACGCTTTTCGCATCACGCATGTCCGCATCCGCCGATTCGCTTCGCAACTGCCTCGCGCCCGCGAAGCTGAACCTCTTTCTGCATATCACGGGCCGTCGTCCTGACGGCTATCACGCGTTGCAAACCGTCTTCCAGTTGCTTGACTGGGGCGATCTCCTGCACTTCACGCGCTGCGACGATGGCGTCATCTTGCGCAAGACCGATATAGCCGGCGTGCCCGAATCGGACGATCTCGTCGTGAGGGCCGCGCGATTGCTCCAGCAACATGCGGGTACGCAATACGGCGTGGAGATCGAGATCGACAAACGTCTGCCGATGGGCGCGGGCTTCGGCGGAGGCAGTTCCGACGCGGCGACGACTCTTTTGGCGTTGAATCGTCTCTGGGGACTTGCGCTCTCGCGTGAGATTCTGCAGAATCTTAGCCTGCAACTTGGCGTGGACGTGCCGTTTTTTGTCTTCGGGCAAAATGCTTTCGCAGAAGGAGTGGGAGAAAGCTTAGAGGCGGTGAAATTGCCTCAACGTTTCTTCTTGGTGGTGAATCCTGCTGTGCACGTCCCCACCGCGGCGATTTTCTCCGAAAAAAGCTTGACACGGGATACGAAAATCGTCAGAATGACCGACTTTATTGAACAGCAAAGGTCAGACAAAAACTGGCCAGACAGCTTCGGTCGGAACGACATGCAAGCTCTTGTAGCAGAAAAGTACGCGGAAGTTGCACAGGTGATCGAGTGGTTTTCCAATCTCGCACCGGCGCGAATGACTGGATCTGGAGCAAGCGTGTTCGCTGCTTTTCAGAGCAAGGCCGAAGCAGAAATGGCGCAAGCCAAACTGCCGGCAAGCTGGAAAAGCGTAGTGACTGCAAGTCTGAATTTACATCCTCTCTTCGCTTTCGCGTCATAAGGGTTTTGTTTTGTCGTGTATGTCCTACACTTCCCGGCGAGACTTGCAGTTTGTGTAGGGGAGTCGCCAAGTTGGTCAAGGCACCGGATTTTGATTCCGGCATGCGAGGGTTCGAGTCCTTCCTCCCCTGCCATTTCTTCTCATTCTAGTCCTCCCGCTTCCAGCCGCAGACAGGTGCACGATGAGCAGTGACGGCCTGATGGTTTTTACTGGCAACGCCAATCCCGCGCTTGCACAGGAAGTCGTCAAAATCCTTGGAATTCCTCTCGGCAAAGCAATGGTCAGCCGCTTCTCAGACGGTGAGATCATGGTCGAAATTCAGGAAAACGTTCGAGGCAAAGACGTATTCGTTCTGCAGTCCACCTGCGCGCCCACGAACGACAATCTGATGGAACTGATGATCATGGTCGATGCGCTCAAGCGCGCATCCGCAGGCCGGATCACCGCAGCCATCCCCTACTTCGGTTATGCGCGTCAGGATCGCCGTCCGCGTTCGGCGCGTGTGGCCATCTCGGCGAAGGTCGTCGCGAACATGCTGGAAATTGCCGGCGTCGATCGCATGATTACCATGGACCTGCACGCCGACCAGATTCAAGGTTTCTTCGACATTCCCGTCGACAATATTTATGCAACGCCCGTTCTGCTCGGCGATCTGCGCAAGCAGAACCATGACTATATGCTGGTCGTGTCGCCGGACGTCGGCGGCGTGGTGCGCGCGCGTGCGCTCGCCAAGCAGTTGAACACGGATCTGGCGATCATCGACAAGCGTCGCCCGAAGGCGAATGTCGCTGAAGTGATGAACATCATCGGTGAAGTGGAAGGCCGTACGTGCGTCATCATGGACGACATGGTCGACACCGCCGGCACGCTTTGCAAGGCTGCGCAAGTGCTGAAGGAACGCGGCGCAAAGCAAGTGTTCGCGTACGCAACGCACCCGGTTCTGTCGGGCGGCGCGGCGGCGCGGATCACGGCATCGGAACTGGATGATCTGGTCGTGACGGACACCGTTCCGCTCTCCGCCGAATCGCTGGCGTGCGCGAAGATTCGCCCGCTGTCGAGCGCGGGCCTGCTTGCGGAGACGTTCTCGCGTATCCGCCGCGGCGACTCAGTCATGTCGCTGTTCGCAGAAAGTTAAGCAGTAAAGCCGTATTGGCAAAGGACGCGAAGCACATGCTTCGCGTCCTTTGCATAAACGGCGCGATCAGACGAAGGTTCGCGCCGTTTATTTTGGGATCGAACATTTTCGACGATCCCGCTTTCCCTGCCTGGCCGCGGGCAGAATAAGGAGTCTCAAATGAAAGTAGTCGCTTTCGAGCGTAGCAAGCAAGGTACGGGTGCGAGCCGCCGCCTGCGTAACTCGGGCAAGACCCCGGGTATCGTGTACGGTGGTGCAGCGGACGTTCAGCTGGTCGAACTGGACCACAACGCCCTGTGGCACGCCCTGAAGAAAGAAATTTTCCATTCGTCGATTCTCGACCTGGAAATCGGTGGCAAGTCGCAACAGGTTCTGCTGCGCGACGTGCAATACCACCCATTCAAGCAGTACGTGCTGCACGTGGATTTCCAGCGCGTCGACGCGAAGAAGAAGCTGCACACCAAGGTGCCGCTGCACTTCATGAACCAGGAAACCAACCCGGCCGTGAAGTTGGCTGGCGCGGTGATAACGCACGTCGTGACAGAACTGGAAGTGGAATGCCTGCCGGCAGACCTGCCTGAGTTCCTGGAAATCGATCTGGCGAAGATCGAAGCCGGTCAGACGATGCACGCGAAGGACATCCCGCTGCCGAAGGGCGTAAGCCTGACGCTGTCGGTGGAATCGGAAAACCCGGTGGTGGCATCAGCGACCGTTCCGGCTGCTGTTGTATCGGAAGAGGCTGGTGAAGCTGCCGAAGGTGAAACGTCGGTGGAGTAAGCGCCTCGTAGTATCCTCTCGAATCGTTCCCCGAACATTCGACGTGACCCCGCCGGAGCGTAAGCCCGGCGGTTTTTTTCTCGGTGCGCCGAGTATGCGCAACAGCTTGGGGATGCGAGTTCCCTGTCCAATCTGATGGTGGTGGTGAAGGATTAGCGAAACGCAAAGGCGTCGTCGTGAGGCGGGATCTGAAGAAAGCATGTAGCAAAGCCACGACCTGACGAACAGAAACCAGATGTAGATGTGAGGCCTACCCGGACGGACGAGCGAGCCGATGATCGCGAAGTCCATAGCCATCAAGGCCTGGGGTGGTAGATCTGGCGATACGGGCCTTACTGCTCGAAGGGACCTATCAGCCCCCAGCCGGTGAGGCGGGTCGAGATATCCAAGCCGGATGGGGGCGGCGTACGCAAGCTCGGCATTCCGTGCGCGCTCGATCGGTTCATCCAGCAGGCGGTGTTGCAGATA
>LELG01000092.1 GCA_001045575.1 Candidatus Burkholderia pumila | reverse complement strand
CAAAATCCCGCTTGCGCGTGCGCTTGGTTGACAGGTTCAAGCCGAGATAAAGTTGCGTCATTGCGATACTTCTAGGTCGTAGCTAATATCAGAGCATTCCTAAGCGACATTACGCGCAGTAGTTACGTTACGAAGAATTTCCTTAACGCGTCGATACCTTCGGGAAGTGTGCGGTTGCGCACATAGCGTGCCGTCAATATTGTATCGAAATGTTCGGTTTGCAGACAGACAAACGCCCGCGAAGTGCCGGCGTTTCCTGTCGCAAACCAAGACGGGAGATGGAATCACGCACGCGGCTGCGCAAACTCCTTGCTCACCGGCGTCGGCGGCTGCAGCGGGTCAAAGTCGCTCCAGCGACCTTGCTTCCAGCGGCCCGACGCGCGTTCGATATCCATGCCGCCCGCTTCGCGCAGTGTCGCCGTCGCCTGTTGCTGCGTTTCAGGCGAGACGTGCACAGCGACCAGCACGCCTGCGTGGCGCTCGAGTATGTCGTCTTGCGGCACATGCGCGGGCTTCTTCTTCGTATGCGACATCGCGCCCGCCAGCGAGCCGATGTACGCGCCGACACCCGCCGTCACCACCGAGACAAGCAGCGGCGCCTGGAACACCGCGAAAATCCCCGCGCCGATGATCGCGCCTACCACCGCGCCGATCGTCACGCCCTTGCCCGCGCCCTTGGGTGCGGCGTTCGCGCCGGCATCGGTGCCCACGTCGCCGCCAATCGGATGGCGCGCGTGCTGACCGCTCGGATTGACGAAGAACAGCATCACGTCCTCTTCGACGAAACCGCGTGCGAACAGCTTCTGCGCCGCGGCCTCGGCGGCGGGAAAGGTCTGGAATCGGCCTGCAATGATCAGGGACATATCTCCTCCTTATTGTTCAGGTTTGCGCGATGATCGGTTGAAGCTTATTCGGGTTCCATGCCCGCGACGCGAAACAATCCCGAGCGCAGAACGACCGCTTCGCCACCGTTGTCATCGAGAACTTCGGCGCAGACCGCGCGGATGCGTGCCGCGCCCTTATCGAACGCGGTCATGAGATCTTCTTCGCGCGGCGATTGCGCGCCGAAGTGATCTTCGAGCGCCTCGACGCTGATCGAGCACACGACAGGCTCGCCATCGACGAGCGCGGTGAAGTAGAGGGCGAGATCGCCGCCGTCGTACTTCGGCCGTTCATCCGTAAAAGTGATGTGCATGGTCGAGTCAGTCCTCATAGGTTGGGCGAACAGGATGCGTCAGCGCGTGAGCGTGCATCGTGCTCGTGACGACGCCTTCGTTTTCGCAAGTTGCTGAGCCATCGCGTAGTGATGACTGGTGACCGGCAAGGCCTTCGATGCGGCGGCTTTCAGCGCGGCATCGTTGCCGCTTTCGCTCTCCTTTTTGAAGAGCTCGACGGCCTTTTGATGGCCGTCTACCGCTACCTTTCCAATATAGGCCTTATCGAAATCCGCGCCTTGCAGATTTTGCAGGCTGCCGATCACCGACGAATCCGCGCTCGGCGGCGAGATCCTGCCGTGACGCTTGGCGATGACATCGAGATTGCGCGCGAGCTTCGTATGGTCGGAGATCATTCGCTGTGCGAAATCTCTGACCTGCTTGTCGCTCGAATGCGTGAGCGCCAGCTTGCCCGCGGCGATCTCGGTCGCGCCCGCCGTGCCCGCGTCCTGCACGAACTGCTGATCCGTGGTTGACAGCTTCTGCGATTGAATCGCGCCGGGATTCGCGCTGGCGCTCGCTGCATCCTCGGTCTGCGACCACGCGCTCGGCAGCGACACGGCCGACACGAGCGTGAACGCAGCGCTGGCCATCAGATGTGGCCATGATGATTTGAGCGGGCTTCTGGTCATATGCGTGACTCCGGTTCTCGATCTTTACGTTCAAACGGCGCGCTGGTAAGCGCATCGATCAGCGCCTGATTGAACGCGGGCAGATCGTCCGGTTTGCGGCTCGTGATGAGGTTGCCGTCGATCTGCACTTCCTGATCGACCCACGTGCCGCAGGCATTGCGTACGTCGTCCTGAAGGCTTGGCCAGCTCGTGAGCGTGCGGCCCGCGACGATGCCCGCCGAAATCGGCAGCCAGCCGCCGTGGCAAATCACTGCAATGGGCTTCTTCGCCTGATCGGCTTCCTTGACGAAGCTTTGCGCCTTGGCATCGAGACGAATGGCATCGCCGTTGACAACGCCGCCCGGCAACACGAGCGCGTCGTAATCGGCGGCATTGGCGGAGTCGAGCGTGACGTCGACATCGACCTTGTCGCCTTTGTCGACATGTTTGAAACCCTGAATCTGACCGGGCTTCTGGGAAATGACATGAACCTGTGCGCCCGCAGCCTTGAGCGCGCGTTGCGGCTCGACGAGTTCGGCTTGTTCGAAGCCATCGACTGCGAGAATGGCGACCTTGACGCCGTTGAGATCTGATGCCATCGGACATACTCCTTGTTTGCGTTTTCGAACGTTCCAGAGGTCTGGAAACCTTGTCCGGAACATAGCAAAGGCTGTGCCCAACTGGCGTGCGTATTTCTTCGACGGATAGCGGGAAATCAGGCCGTTTCGACGCGGCGCTTGCTTGCAAGACGCAGCATGCTGACGACAGATGCGGCCAGCGCAAAACCCGCCGCGACATATAACGCGATGACCGCGCCATGCTGCGGCGCGATGCCGAAAATGAGCGCGACGAGCGTCGCGCCCAGCGTCTGCCCGGTGAACCGGACGGTGCCGAGCATGCCGCTTGCGCCGCCGCTGCGATGACGCGGCGCAGCGGACAGCATCGCCGGTTGTTCGGCGTCTGGAAGATGCCGAAACCGATGCCGCACACGGCCATGCGCCACGCGATATCGGCCGCGTCCGGATGTGCGCCGGTGGTCGCCAGCAACACAAGCCCGACGTTTAGAACCACCAGCCCGATATCGCCGAGCAAACCCGGCGGATAGCGGTCCGCGAGGATGCCCGCGAGCGGCGCAACGACCACGATGACCAATGGCCACGGCGTCATCAGGAAACCGGTTTCGACCTGCGTTATGAAGGTGTTTTGCAGCAGGAACGGCAGCGAAACGAACGCCAGCATCTGCACGCAAAAGGAACAGATGGACGTGGCGATCGACAAGCCGAACACCGGAATGCGTAACAGATCGATCGACAGCAAAAGCGCTTTCTGCGGCAACTGCCGCCGCACGAAAAAGAACGCGACCACGAGCGCCACAACAAACTCGCCGATCACATAAGGCCGATGTTCGCCGCGCCCGAGTCCATCGATGGCGACGATCAACAGGCGCGAAGAACAGCGCATTCATCAGCGCGCTGACGATGTCGAACGGCTGATCGTGTCCGGCGCTGCGCGGCAACGCCTTCAGCCCGATGTCAACCGCGACGATGCCGATCGGCACATTGACCGCGAACAGCCACGGCCACGGCGCGATGGACAACATGCCGGACACCACGGTCGGCCCGATCACGGACGAGATGGTTACGACGGTCGCATTGGCGCTGATGCCGCGCCCGAGCTGCTTCTGCGGATAAATTTCGCGGATGAGCGCCGCGATCAGCACGCCGAGCGAGCCGGACAATGCGCACGCGAACGACGACGCGGTAAACAGCGCCAGCCCCGCGATATACACGCGCCGATAACCGATCCGGTCGCCAATCGAAGCGAAGGCCAGCAGCGACATGGTGATGACTAGTTGATACGCATTGACGACCCACACCGAATCGACGGGCGCTGCCTTCAAATTGAGCGCGATGGTCGGCAGCGCGATATTGGCGATGGCGCCATCAATGACGGCGAGCGCCACGACCAGAATGGCCCAGTAGCGCTGGGGCAGGGGAAGACCTTGATCCGATGTCATCGATTCGATGAGCGATAAGTGGCGAGCGGCGCATTGTAAACCGCGCCGTTTTCAAAAGCCTTGGAGCGATGCGGGCTGCGCGCTTCGAGAACGGGTGTGCGCGGCCTCCTTTGGCTTATTTCAGTTTGTAAAGACCAGTAGTTATAAGCCGCCGAGTCGATTTCGTTCAGATGCTTCATTAAGCGCGCGACGGCGTTGGTCGTGTTCAGGTCGAGCGACAGGCTTTCGGCCTGAAGCGCGTGAATGCGGAAGATATAGCGATGCGGCTTGTCACGCCCCGCGGCGGCGCGACAAGCCGAAGCCGACCGAACCGTAATCGTTGCGCAATTGCAGCGCGCCTTGTGGCAAAAGACTGCCATCAGCCTTGCCGGGGTTGCGCAGCAGCGAGCGGCACTCCGCCGGAATATTGACGATGACCCAATGCCAGAAGCCGCTGCCGGTGGGCGCGTTGGGATCGTAGACGGTGAGCGAAGCTGCCCGTACCAGGCGGGCGGATCCATTATAATAGCGCCGGCGAGATGTTCTCACCCGCGCCGCCGAAGGCTTGCAGATCGAATTCCTGCGCGCGCGTCATGAACCCGTTCGCGAGAAATTCGTCACATTAGATGCGGAAATCAGCCATGACAGTCTTGCCTCCTTGTTTGGCGTTGTGACGAAAGATGCGCGCGGTCTGGAGGACTCGGTTCGCGCGCGATGTCGCGGTGGGTGCAGCAAATGTGCCTGTGCGGGCGGCGTCTCGCGCATAGCGCTCAGACCAACCTAGTTTTGAGTTCCTTACCGCAGGCGGCGGCGTATTTACGCACCGTATAGGTCGCCGGTGAATGCTAGCCCGACGCCAGCGCACGTTCGAGCCGCGTGACGGCGGGCGTTTTCGTGCCCATGCGCTCCGCGACCTGCGCCTGACTGAGACCGGCCGCGCGCCGGGCGGCCAGCATCTGATCGAGCAGGGCGAATTCTTCGCGGTTCAGACGCTCGTATTCCTGGCGAACTTCTGCGTCGGCCAGTGCACGTGCGCGCAGCTCTCCTTATGAAGATATTACCGAACTCGAAAACACACGCCGCCGCGCCGCCGACAGCGAACTCTACGCGCGCGGCCTGTTCGAGCATTCACCGGTGTCGCTGTGGGTCGAAGACTTCAGTGCCGTGAAAGCGCTGCTCGACGATGTGCGCGAGCGCGGCATCGTCAATTTCAGGACGTTCACGAGCGTGCATCCCGAATTCGTCGAGCGATGCATGCAGGAGATTAATGTGCTCGATGTCAATCAGCTACACGCGCGCATGTTCACCGCGCCCGACAAGCCGACGCTGCTCGCGCGCCTGCCGGAGATTTCCCGGGACGACATGCAGCAGCACTTTCAGGAACAACTGATCGAGCTATGGGACAACAAGCTGTTCCATCAGCGAAAAGTGTTGAATTATTCGCTCGATGGCAGCGAAGTCCACGTGCATCTGCAATTCTCGGTGTTTCCGGGGCACGAAGCGCGCTGGGATCTCGTGCTGATCGCGCTGATGGATATCACCGCGCGCAAGAAGATCGAAGCGTATCTGGAGTTCCTCGGCAAGCATGATGTGCTCACGAAGCTGAAGAACCGCTCGTTCTATATCGATGAAATCAACAGGCTGGAGCGCAAGGGCCCGTGTCCGGTGACGGCGATCGCGGTCGAATATCAACGGCCTCAAGACGGTCAATGACCAACTCGGCCACGCCGCCGGCGATGCGCTCCTGCGCCGCGCGGGAGAAGTGCTGGCGAAGGCGGTGGAGAAGCCGTTTCAGGCGGCGCGCATCGGCAGGGACGAGTTCATGGTGCTGCTGCCGGGCACGGACGAACGCGGCGGCGAAGCGGTGATGGAAAGCATTCGTCAGTTGCTCGAAGTGAATAATCAGTTCTATTCGGGCATGCCGTTCTCATTCGCAATGGGCGCGGCGACGGCAAACGACGGCGAACGCCTCGAACCCGTCCTGCAACGCGCCGATGCCGCCATGTACGTCGAAAACGCGCGCACCACGACGGCAAGTAACTCGCTTACTTCTGCGGCGGGTTTGGCGACGAAGGCGACGTCACTTCGTCGATACAGCGCGAAATCGGCGGACACGCCTCGCCGATTTCCTTCTTGTACTCCGCCGGATTGCTCGACTGCAATTTGTTGAAGCGATCGACGGTCGGCTGCACCTGCGCGAGCCCGAGCTTCCATTCGCCTTCGAAGTCGGGTGCATCGGGAAACTGAGTTTGGGCGGCGCTCTTGAAGCTGGCGACTTTCGCGGCATCGATATGACAGACATTCGCCGCGCCGCACGCGATGTTCGCGCTCGTCATCACGCCTTCGGCGGCGAGCAGTTGCTGCTTCGGTCGGATGGCCGGGCGGCATCCGGCACCTGATCCTGTGGGATGGCCGAGTGCATGAATATCGCCGGAAAGAGGGCGATGACGAGAAGCGTGCGCGTCATGTGAACTTTGTTTTATGCATTGCGGGATTGCGAAATTATAGGTATTTGAGTGCAAAGTTGCGTATAATGTACATGCTAGAATTGTCCTCCAACGCCGTTCTCTGAAGCGCTTAGACGCATAAAGCAAAAATGAAAAAAGCAAGCAAGGCCGCCGTCGACGCGAGCAAGCCTGCATCGACTTCCATGGAAGCGCGGCGCAAATACGATCCGGAGGAGACAAAGCGCAATATCTTGGATATCGCTACGCAGGAGTTCTCGGCAATGGGTCTCACGAGCGCGTCCGTGGATGCCATCGCGGAGCGCACGAATACCACCAGCGCATGCTGTACTACTACTTCGGCAGCAAGGAAGGCTTGTATGAAGCCGTGCTGGAGCAGGTTTATGGCGATATCCGCGCGCTCGAACAGGAGCTTCAGCTTGCGGAAATGGACTCGGAAGAAGCACTGCACGAATTCGTCGGCTTCACATTCGACTATCACGACAAGCACCGCGATTTCGTGCGGCTCGTGACCATCGAGAATATTCATAGCGCGAAGTACATCGAACAATCGAAAACGTTAAAGACGCGTAATTCCACGGTGGTGAAGACAATTGAAGATCTGATCGCGCGTGGCGTCGCGGCGGGCAGATTCCGTGAGGACGTCGATCCGATCGATCTGCATCTGATGATCAGCTCGATGTGTTTTCATCGCGTCGCCAACCGGCATACGTGGAGCGCGGCGTTCGGCCGCGATCCGTCCGGGCCGAGGTCGTGGACACGGACGCGGCACCGCGAGATGATCATCGATTCGGTGCTGCGCTTCATGCGGCGCGATGCGTAAAACCTCATGGCGAAACGGCGGCCTCTTTCGAGCGCTGCCGTTTTTATCAAGCGCTGGAAGCTACGTTCAACGCTCCAGCAAAGTTTGGAAATGCTTGAACATGCGTTCCGCATCCGGCTCTTGTCCGGTGAAGATTCGCAGCGCATCGACGGCCTGACACACGGCCATGCCGCCACTCACCGTGCGGCATCCGAGCGACTTTCAGCAACTCCGTCTCCAGCGGAAATACACGATCTCCGCAACCCATAGTTCCTTGTGCAGATATTCCTTCGGCAAGGGCAGGCCGGGAAGCTTCGCCATGCCGGTAGGCGTCGCGTGGATCAAACCGCTCGCTTCTTTCAACGTTTCCTGCAAATCGCCGCCGCTCATCACCTTGCGATCCGCGAAGCGCGCCTGCAATTCTGCCGCGAGGGAGGCCGCGCTGGAACGCACGCGCGAAGCCCAACCAGTCCGTGTTTTAGCTTGTAGCCGATGCGCTTGCCATCCTTCAGCACGACCGTGTTCACCGCGCCGAGCGCGCGAGCGTCGGGATCGTTGAGCAACGGGATCACTATTTGTTTGCATGGGTAGGTGATGTTCAGGCCGGCGTAGCCCATGCGTTCCGCCGCGACGAGCAGATCGGGCAGCGCAGATGGCTCCAGATTGAGCGCCTGAAGATCGATGCGCCGATACACATAGGTCAGCCCGAGATGCCGGTCTTCCTGCTCGTGCATGGCGGGCGTGAGCGAGCCGCCGATGCCCGAACCGATCAGCCCGTTTTGCTAGTCATGCGACGCGCCGCGAAAAAGCATGGAGCGCAATGTGACCGCGTGCGCAAACCTTGTCCTTCGGTGCTCATCCTAATCTGCCGCACAATGACGTGGACTGTGCGCGCAGCGACTTGAAGCAATACTTGGCCGCGTTACAACTCAATGCAACGAGGAGGCTGCGATGCAGCGTTCAGTCCGGACATCCATCGCCACGGTATCGATCAGCGGGACGCTTCCCGAGAAGTTGAAAGCGATCAAGGCGGCGGGTTTCGATGGCGTCGAAATCTTCGAGAACGACCTGCTGTAATACGAAGGCACGCGTGCCGACGTGCGCAACATGTGCGCGGATTTAGGCTTGTCGATCTATCTGTTCCAGCCTTTCCGTGACTTCGATGGTGTGACGCCCGAGCGCCTCGCCCGGAACGTCGAACGCGCCAGGCGCAAGTTCGAGCTGATGCACGAACTCGGCACGGACCGCATCCTCGCGTGCAGTAACGTTTCGCCCGACATGATCCGCGACGATGCGCCCATCACCGACCAGCTCGGCGTGCTCGCCAGCATCGCGCAGGAAACGGGCGTGATCGTCGGTTACGAAGCGCTTGCGTGGGACAAGTACGTGTTTTTCTACAAGCACGCGTGGAAACTGGTCGATGCCGTCAATCACCCGAACCTCGGCCTCGTGCTCGACACCTTCCCTTCCACACCATGTCGATCCGCGATTCCATCGATGAGATCGCGTCGATTCCGGGCGACCGCATTGCCTTCGTGCAGATCGCGGATGCGCCCATCATGGCGATGGACGTGCTCGAATGGATCCGCCACTATCGCTGCTTCCCGGGGCAGGGTGCATTCGATGTCGCCGGCTTACCGCGCGCGTGATGGAAACGGGCTACGATGGCCCGCTCTCGCTCGAAATCTTCAACGATGGCTTCCGGGCCGCGCCGACCGCGATCACGGCGGCAGGCAGGCATCGTTTATTGAGGTATCTCGAAGAGCAGACGCG
The DNA here is from genome assembly GCA_001045575.1 of Candidatus Burkholderia pumila. GTDB lineage: Bacteria > Pseudomonadota > Gammaproteobacteria > Burkholderiales > Burkholderiaceae > Caballeronia > Caballeronia pumila. The sequence continues at coordinate 2,651 of LELG01000092.1, read as the reverse complement.
CACCGTCATGGGCAACAAAGCGCCGCCGCAACTCTTCGATCCGCCCGCGCCGCCGCAGCACATCGGCTTCCAGTTCCTCGAATTCGCCGTCGATCCGGCCACGCGCTCGCATGTCGCGGAATGGCTCGGCAAGCTCGGCTTTCGTCTTGCAGGCAAGCATCGCTCGAAGGATGTGCAGTTGTACCGGCACGGCGCGGGTTCCATCGTGCTGAATGCGGAAAGCGGACTCCTTCGCCAGCGCGTTCTTTGAGAAGCATGGCTTGTCGCTATGCGCTTCCGCCTTTCATGTCGATGACGCGCGGCAGGCGTTCGAACGTTGCCGCCGCGTTCGGCTCGAAGCCATTCATCGGACGCATTAGGCCGAACGAGCGCGAAATGCCGGGCGTGCAGTCGCCGAACGGCAGCCTCGATTATTTCGTCGATGAAGCCGGTAGCTCGACGCTCTGGGAAATGGACTTCAACCTGACGGATATCGACGGGCCGTATGAAGTCGGTCCTGGAGCGCATCGATCACGTGTACCTCTCGCTGCCTGCCGATGCGCTCGATACATGGGTCCTTTTCTTCCGCAGCGCGTTCGGCTTCGAGACGGAAGCGACCGTGCTCGTGCGCGATCCGTACGGCCTCGTGCGCAGCCGCGACGGCTCGGTGCGCATTGCGCTGAATGCATCGATGGATCGTTATACGGCGGTATTGGAATCGCTTACGACGTATCGCGGCTCGGGGGCTGAATCACCTCGCCTTCAGCACGCCCGATATCTTCGATGCGGTCCCGCGCCTCGCCGCCGACGGCGTCCATTTCCTGCGTATTCCGCGCAACTATTACGACGATCTAGTCGCGCGTTTCGGTCTGCCGGACGAGCTCATCGACACGATGCACGAACTCAACATTCTCTACGACCATGATGAGAGCGCGCGGCGGCGAGTTTTTTTCCATGCTTATACAGAATAACTGGACAACCGCTTCTTCCTCGAAGTAATCAAGCGGCGCGGCGGTTATGACGGTTATTGCGCGGCGAACGCGGCGGTGCGGCTGGCGGCGCATGCGCAAGCAAGCTTCCTGAAGGCGCTGAGAGCGCTTGTGTGACCTATGATTGAAGCGTGGCGAACATATCTGGAATCGAGAGGACGCCATGCTTGATCTTTCGAGCATCCTCGTCGGACTTGCGGCGCTGGCCGCGCTGGGGCTCGTGCTGTTCGCGCACGATTGGCGCGATGAACTGCGCGAGCGGAAACAGCAGAGGCCACAGTCGCAGGCGCGAGAGGAACACCATCCGTTGCGTGACTGGTGGCTCAGGCATCGGCACTGAGTTGCGGGTCTGACGGTTCGCCGGCCTGTTTTCGCGCGGCTTCGATCTCGAACAGATCGATCACTAGATTACAGCCGATGCACCGTTTGTATCTGCGAAGGCGTGAGATGCGCCGCCTGCGTGATCGCCGCGATCCGCTCACTCCAGTACGACGTAGGCAAGCAATAGACCGCCCAGATCGCACGACAATTTTTTCGAGGCGTGCGAGGTCTTTATCCGCCAGCAGAGCCGAGAACGAGCCGTGCGGCCTGGTTTTGGGGAAGAGGTCCCTGTTCCCAATGGCGGCGCGCCCGCGCAAAACTTGATGAGTGTATACCCTTATCCACTTTCGATGCGTGCAACGACCCAGCTGCGGCGGTTCCGTTTGCTATACTCTGCGCTCGCTCGGCCACGCATGGCCGAGCCAAGACCCGCTCTCCCCGTAGTTCAATGGATAGAACGAGTGCCTCCTAAGCGCTAGATGTGGGTTCGATTCCCGCCGGGGGGGACCAGCGCCGTATCGCCCGATCGCGCCATCGGCGCATGCGCCGCCACCTCCACTGGCCGCCGCGTCGCCAGCCACAGCGAAATATTCATGCACACGAGCATCAGAAAGCCGATCAGCAGCATGCTGAGATTGCGCAGATCGTCCTTCCATCCGAACATGATGAACACCGGCACATTCAGTACCAGGGCGATCCACACATGCTGCCGGACTGTCGCCGGAAGACGATGCCATCCCAGACGCAGCAGCGTCACCACGAGCGCGATCGTGATCACGTTGTAACCCTTCGCCATCACCACGCCGTAGTTGTACTCGAAGTGTAGATAACTGAACGGATTGGCGAGAAACGCCAGGTTTCCGAGCAGATGGAATTGCACGACATCGCCGCCGTTATGCGCGTAGCGCAGCTTCATGGCCGCGTTCAGCGTGAGCGTGAAAATCAGAAACGGCTCCTTGTTGAGCGTCGCCAGCAAGGTCACCACGATCAGCCATCCCACGCGTCCCGTCGTCGCCAGCCAGACCGCGAGCGCCAGGAACATCAGCTCGGGGAAGTCGTAGAAATACGCGCCTTCCGTGAACACTAGCGGAAAGATCAGCGCAATCGCAATCGGTGCGAGCGTGCTGGCAATTTCATCGGCTGTAATGCGGCGCAGGCAGCGCGCATGGAGAGCATCGCAATGGATAGCGATGCGAACGACATGCCGAAAATCAGGTAGTCCATTGAACCAGATAAATTGCACTGGATGCGTCGAGTTGGATCGGAATATTTCCACTTCAGTGGGACAGCCTGCTTGTTGTATTGACGGATGTAGCGCATGAGCTTCTTGTCGAGATCTTTGATGCTGTTGAATATCCCGCG
>LELG01000091.1 GCA_001045575.1 Candidatus Burkholderia pumila | reverse complement strand
ATCCAAGTGATGGCGCGCCCGGCCAGTACATCGCTCTTCGGCCTGTCAACCGATACACCTGCTTTGCACTTCGTCCCATGCAACACCTCCTTGATCAAAGGTGTTGCGACGACCGGTTGAATCCGCCTAGTGTGCTGCCGCACTGTTTTCATGGATGTCGATGCGGTCGAGCGTTGCTTGAAGCTTCACGCTTCCTTCAGGCACACTGACAGGCTTGCGCCCGCCTCTTCAACAAAAAGAGGCCAGGCCTCTCGTTGTGCTTCGGCCGGTCCGCGCTCATGTACGTGGAAACCACGCTGAGAAACCCGGAAACCAGCACTTTTATTGAATAATTATACCAACTCGCATGCTGCGTCAAGCTTCATGTCCCGACCTTCTCTCGGCATCGCCATCATTACCCACAACGCTGCGGCCCGGCTCGATCAGTGCCTCGCGTCGGTCGCTTTCGCAAATGACATCGTGGTCGTGGATGGCGGCAGCACGGACGCTACCGTGGACATCGCGCAGAAACATCGTGTGCGCGTGATCGAGGCGGGCGACTGGCCGGGCTTCGGGCTGCAGAAGAACCGCGCGCTCGATGCGCTCGCCACCGACTGGGTGCTCTCCATCGACGCCGATGAAATCGTTTCGCCGGAACTGGCGGCATCGATCCGAGCAGCGATGACAGATCCTCAGTCCGACGTTTATTCGGTCGACCGTCTTTCCAGCTTCTGCGGCGCGTGGATCCGGCACAGCGGCTGGTATCCGGACTGGATTCCGCGCCTGTTTCTGCGCGGCACGGCGCGTTTCTCGCCCGATCTCGTGCACGAGCGCCTTGTTTTATCGACGTCGAAGCCCGTTGCCAGGCTCAACGGCAAGCTGATGCATTACTCGTACGAAGACTTCGAAGCCGTGGTGCGCAAGCTCGACGCGTATTCGACCGCCGGCGCGCGGCAGCGGCACGCGGCGGGCAAGCGTGGCGGCTTCGGCGTGGCGGTGTCGCGCGGCGCGTGGGCGTTCGTGCGGACGTATTTCGTGAGACGCGGCTTTCTCGATGGTCGCGCGGGCTTCATGATCGCAGTCTTCAATGCGCAGACGGTTTATTACCGCTTCCTGAAGCTCGCGTACCTCAACGAGCCGCGCTGATCTCGCGGGCCAGACGCAGCAATGCGTCGACGTGCGTATCGACGCTGGCGTCGTAGCGCACGGCATCGCCGTCGATGGCGCGGCGCAAGTCGATCGCTTGTGTGACGACGCGGCGCAAGTCATCTGCATCGACGGATTTGAAGACGTGTTTGGCTTCGTCGGCGATGGCGTCGTTACAGCCGATGCACGCGGGAAAGATCACCGGCGTGCCGCACATCACCGATTCGATGCCCACGAGCCCGAACGGCTCATAGTTCGACGCGAGAATGGTGAAATCCGCCGCGCGATACGCGTCCTCGATATTCTTCGCATAGCCGATATAGCGCACGTTCGCCGCAACCTGCTCCGGCGCGCGCCCCGCCACGGCGATGGTGACCGGCAAACCCGCGAGCGCCTTTTCAATCAGCGGCAAGCCTTTGCGCTGATGACTGCTCGATGGAAATAGCAGCACGATTTCATCTGCCTTGAAGCCGAACTGTTCGCGTAAATTGTTTCGCGCAGTGACGTCCACGGGCGAGAAGCGCGCACGATCCACCGGCGGATACAGCACGCGAATCTTCGCGGAATCAACGCCGTAGAGCGTGCGCAGTTCATCGCGCATCATGTCCGAATGCGCGACGATCACTTTCGCCTCGCGGTACTGCTTGCGTTCGAGCGCAATCTGCCGCTTATCCGAGCGCTTTTCGCGTCGCCCGGTGGCGCGCAGGAAACCAATATGCGTGCCGCCGCAAATTGCAATCTCCGAACCTTCCACGCGGTTGCAGCCGATCAGCACGTCGACTTTCGCCTTCTTCTGCGCGCGCTTCAGCGCCCATGAGAAATACGCATCGCGCAATTTGCCGGGCAGAAACGACACCTTGATCCGATGCGCATCAATCAGCTTGCTTTCGGGCAGCGATTTGTCGATCTTGCGGGCGAAGAACGCGGGCTTTTTCTGGCCATTGCCGTTGCCGTCGAAATCCGCGCGGGCAAGCCCGCGCACGAGGTCCATCGCGTAGCGTTCGAGGCCGCCGGAATGCTTGAGCGCGTTCGCCGAAATGCCAATGCGCATCAGTATACGATCTCGATTGCACTGCCCGCGAACTCGCCGCGCAACGCGATGATGAGATCGTCGGTGGGCTTGACGCGCCACGCATCGCCCAGACGCACTTCACCTTCCGCATGCTTGCTGCGATAGACGATGCTCACGTTCAGGCCATTGGGTATAGGCGCGCTTTGCCGGTCGCGGCCATCGTTGCGTCCGTTTTCGCGGACCGTTGCAGGCGGCAGCGCTTCGGCTTGCGAGCCGGCAGCATAAGCTTCAAGCACGCGGCGCAAGCGCAGCGAATCCGCGTTGCCGTTCATTTCGACCTTCACCGACTGCGCATAACGGCTGCGCGCACGTTCCAGGTCCATCGCCGTATCGACGGTGAAGCGAATGCCGCCGGTGAACGCATCGTTACGCGCCTGACCTTGGACGACGAGCAACTCGTTTTCCTTGAACAACGCCTTGTTTGCTTCGAACTGTTCGTTGAACACAGTGACTTCGCACTGGCCGCTGCCATCGTCGAGATTGACGATCAGCATCTTGCCGCGCTGCATCATCTGCGTGCGCAGCGACGAAATCACGCCCGCGACGAGCTTGTCGCGCCCTTCCTTCAGATCGCCGATTTTCTGGCACACGAAGCGGCGGACTTCGCCCTTGTAGGCATCGAACAAATGGCCGGACAGGTAGAAACCGAGCGCGGTCTTTTCCTCCTGCAGGCGCTTCTTGTCGGACCACGCGGGCTCATCGACGTATTCGTGTCTGGCGAGCGGGGTGTCACCCATGTCAAACAGGCCCGCTTGCATGGCGTTGGCGGCGGCTTGATCCGCAGCTTCCATGGCCATTGGCACCGATGCGAGCAGTTGCGCGCGATTCGCGCGCATGGAATCGAACGCGCCCGCGCGGATCAGCGCTTCCACCGTGCGCCGGTTCACCACGCGCCGGTCGATGCGCTCGCATAAATCGAACAAGTCGGTGAACTTGCCGTCCTCCCGCGCCCGCAAAATTTCTTCGATGGCGTTCTGCCCGCTGCCCTTCACCGCGCCCAGGCCATAGCGAATGGTCTTCGAACTCTTGCCGTCCGCTTCCGCAACCGGCTCGAAGCGATACGCCGACTGGTTGATATCCGGCGGCAGCACGGCCAGCCCGTTTGTCACGCAGTCTTCGAAGAGAATCTTGACCTTGTCGGTATCGTCCATGGCGAGCGACATATTCGCCGCCATGAATTCCGCCGGATGATGTGCCTTCAGCCAAGCCGTGTAATATGCTAGCAGCGCATACGCCGCCGCGTGCGATTTGTTGAAGCCGTAGCCCGCGAACTTCTCCATCAAGTCGAAAATCTCGTCCGACTTGGCGCGCGTGAGGCCGTTGACCGCTGCGCCTTCCGCAAAAATCTCGCGGTGCTTGGCCATCTCTTCGGGCTTCTTCTTGCCCATCGCGCGACGCAGCAAATCCGCGCCGCCGAGCGAGTAGCCGCCGATGATCTGCGCCATCTGCATCACCTGCTCCTGATAGACCATGATACCGTAGGTCTCTTTCAGAACAGGTTCGACGCGCGGATCCGGATATTCGGTAATCTCGCGTCCGTGCTTACGCGCGCAGAAGCTCGGGATCAGGTCCATCGGCCCCGGTCGATACAAGGCCACCAGCGCGATGATGTCCTCGAAGCGGTCCGGCTGCGCGTCCTTCAGCATGCCTTGCATGCCGCGCGATTCAAGCTGGAACACGGCGACGGTGTTCGCCTTCTTCAGAATTGAGAACGATGCGGGGTCGTCCAGCGGAACCTGCGCGAGGCTCCAATCATTCTTCGATGGATCGAGACGGCGGATATAGCGCTCGGCCCAGTCGAGAATTGTGAGCGTAGTCAGGCCCAGAAAGTCGAACTTGACGAGGCCGACGGCTTCCACATCGTCCTTGTCGTACTGACTGACGACACCGCCGTCTTCGCCCTGCGTGTACAGCGGGCAGAAATCAGTGAGCTTGCCCGGCGCGATTAGCACGCCGCCCGCGTGCATGCCGATGTTACGCGTCAGCCCTTCCACGCGCTGCGCGAGTTCGAGCAACTGATGCACTTCGTCTTCGGAATCGAAGCGTTCCTGAAGCGTCGCCTCTTCTTTCATCGCGTCCGCGATGGTGACATGCTTGCCCGGCTTGAACGGAATGAGCTTGGCGACGCCATCGGTGAACATGTAGCCGAGATCGAGCACGCGGCCGATGTCGCGCACCGCCACCTTCGCCGCCATCGTGCCGAAGGTGGCGATCTGCGAGACCGCATCCGCGCCGTACTTGCCCTTCACGTACTGGATGACGCGATCACGCCCTTCCTGACAGAAGTCGATATCGAAGTCGGGCATCGACACCCGTTCCGGATTCAGGAAGCGTTCGAACAGCAGGTTGTAGCGCAGCGGATCGAGGTCGGTGATGCCGAGCGCGTATGCGACCAGCGAACCCGCGCCCGAGCCCCGGCCAGGACCTACCGGCACGCCATTGTTCTTCGCCCACATGATAAAGTCGGCGACGATCAGGAAGTAGCCCGGAAAGCCCATCTTGATGATGGTCGCGTACTCGAAATCGAGGCGCGCGTAATACGTCTCGCGCTGCGCTTCGCGTTCGGTTTCATCGGGATAAAGCTGTTGCAGGCGGACTTCGAGGCCTTCCTTCGACAACTGCACCAGGTAGTCGTCGAGCGACATGCCATCGGGTGTCGGGAAAAGCGGCAGTTTGGGCTTGCCGAGTTCGAGCGTCAGATTGCAGCGCTTGGCGATCTCGACGGTATTCGCCAGCGCCGACGGAATGTCCGCGAACGCCGCGCACATTTCGTCCTGCGTGCGGAAAAATTGGTCCTGCGTGAAGCGCTGCTGACGACGTGGATTGGTGAGGATATCGCCTTCGGAAATGCACACACGCGCTTCGTGTGCGGTGAAGTCGTCGGGCGTCATGAACTGCATCGGATGCGTGGCGACGACGGGCAATCGCAGCTTCGCGGCGAGTTTCACCGCTTCCTGCACGTAGCCCTGCTCGCCCGGCTGACCGGCGCGTTGCAGTTCGATGTAGAACGCGTTCGGGAACAACTTCACCCAGCGCTGCGCGTTGCGTTCAGCGCTGGCCGCATTGCCCGCCGCGAGTGCCATGCCAATATCGCCGCTCTGCGCGCCCGACAACGCGAGCAAGCCTTCAGCAAGTCCGCCTTCGAGCCATTTGACCTGCACTTCCGCGCGCCCGCGGTACTGATTCGTCAGCCAGGCGCGGCTCAGCAGTTCACAGAGGTTGAGATAACCCTGTTTGCCGCGCACCAGCAGAAGCAGGCGCGAAGGTTTGTCGCGATCGTCCGGATTGGTGATCCAGACATCGCAGCCTGCGATGGGTTTGACACCTTTGCCGCGCGCTTCCTTGTAGAAGCGGACGAGGCCGAATGCGTTGCCGAGATCGGTCAGCGCGAGCGCGCCCTGACCGTCTTTCGCGGCAGCAGCGACGACGTCGTCCAGCCGCACGATGCCATCAGCGATCGAGAATTCGGAGTGGACGCGAAGATGAACGAAGCGGGGATCTGACATGACGACATTGTACATGCGGATCTTCGCAAAAATGCCTCGCAAAGCCGCGTTGGCCGAACGGATAAGACCCATGCCAACGGTCGATTTTGCGCTCGCTGAGGTTTGAAATTGCGTTCGCGCAAAAGGGGCCATAACGCGATGCGGCACGCGACGCAAAGGCACGCGCCGTTTGCGGGATAATAGGGGTTTTGCGCCGCGCTCACTTCCGCGACGCGCCCGCACTTTTTACCGTTTCAAGCATCATCGCGCCATGGACATTCTGAATCTCTCCGCCTACAAATTCGTCTCCATCGAGGACGGCCCCGCGTGGCACCCGCTCGTCACCGAACGCTACAACGCGCTCGGCCTCAAAGGCACGATCCTGCTGGCACCAGAGGGAATCAACCTGTTCATGCAGGTCCCATTGCTCAGGGCCGCGAATTCATGGAATATGTCCGAACGGATAAGTTGTTCGGCGGCCGTTTCTCGGACCTTCAGTTAGGAAAGCCTGTCGGCCAAGCAGTCGTTCAGCCGCATGCTGGTGAAACTGAAGCGCGAAATCACCACGACGAAAAAGCCCGCGATCAAGCCGGAACTCGACCGCGCGCCTTTTGTGGACGGGCCCACGCTGAAGTTCTGGCTCGACCGCGGCCATGACGATGAAGGCCGCTCGGTAATCATGCTCGATACGCGCAATGCGTTCGAAGTGGATGTCGGCCCCTTCGACAATGCGCTCGATTACCGCATCACGAAATTCAGCGAGTTTCCGGAAGTCATCGAACAGAAACGGGCCGATCTGTAAGGCAAAACCGTCGTGTCGTTCTGCACCGGCGGCATTCTTTTAAGTACTTCGAGGAAGTGGGCGGCGCACGTTACACGGGCGAATGCTTCGTGTTCGACTACCGCACCGCGCTCGATTCCAACCTTCAGCCGACGGCAACCGTACAGTGCTTCGGCTGCCGTGCAATGGTGTCGGTCGAGGATCAGGACTCGCCTTATTACAAGCCGGGCGAGACGTGCCCCGCTTGCCATCCTGACGCGAAGGTCAGCGCAGCGGTGTAAAGGACCAGACTGCGTGACTATATCGCGGCCGCTTCGCGCTCCCGCCGACTGGCCCGCTGCATGCGAATTCGCTAGTGAGCGCGCTTGCGAGCTAGATGTCCGCGCTCTCACGGCGGAAGCTGGATTGTGCGGATCGAAGATGTTGATGCGCCGCGCACCGTGCCCGGCGCGGCTGAAGAAATCCTTGCCAGACTCGCGCATTTCGGCATGTTTTCCGACGCACCGCCGGTCTGGCAAAGCGCGCGTGACGGAGCGTACGCTGTCGTGTTCGAGCAATTGGTGGCCGAGGGCTCTTCGTTTATCCGTGCGGCTGCACGCGCCGTGAAATCGCGGATGCGCTCGTGCATGCGCACGCGCGGCATTCGACGCTCGCTTATCCTGGCACATGTCGTGATGACACGGATGCTTTGATTGACTTCGAAGACCGCTGGCAAGGAAAGCAATCGCAAGACTTAGTAGCCAGCGAGGTCGGCGATTTCGCGCTGCGTCGCGCGGACGGCTTGTGGGCGTATCAACTGGCCGTCGTCGTCGACGATGCCGAAGCGGGCATCACGCATGTTGTGCGCGGTGCGGACCTGCTGGATTTGACCGCGCGCCAGATCTACCTGCAACGATGCCTCGGCGTGCCGACGCTCTCTTCTCTTATTTGCACGTGCCTGGTCGTGAGTAACGACGCGGGCGAAAAGCTCAGCAAGCAGACCGGCGCGGCACCGCTCGATGCACTCGTGCAGGCGGCGCGGCATCTGGGCATCGAAACGATGGAAACCGAGTGGCTCGACCGCTTTTATGCCGAAGCCATCGCTCAATGGGCGCACCGCTGCGGGCCACAGTGAAGAACGGCAACTTTTCTTCAGGTTGCCGTTTTTTTAACCTCAAACCAATCAGGAGGACGATTTTCTCGGCATTCCGAAACCGCCGAGCAGCGCCGCGAGTGGCTGCTTCGGCGCACTCTTGCGTTCCTCGCGTTCGACGGTCTCTTCCTGACTCTTCATTGCGGAAAGCGACGGCTCGTACGGCTTGAGGAAGAAATCATCGATCGGCTGCTGACGCGTGCGCGGACGGTCATGCGACATGCCGCTGCGACGGGGCGAACCCGCTTCCTCGCGCGCCGCATGACGATGCTCGCCGCGCTCCGTGCGCCCAAACCGCTCTTCACGGTGCGACGACGAACCATCTCGGCGCGCAGGTGCGGTGACTTCGAGCGGCTCGACATCGAGCGAACGCTTGATCAGCTTTTCGATGTCCGCGAGTTGCTTGCGCTCGTTGGCGCTGCACAGCGACAGCGCGTCGCCCGACGCGCCCGCGCGGCCCGTCCGGCCGATACGGTGAACATAATCTTCCGCGTTGAACGGCAGATCGAAGTTGATGACCGCCGGCAGTTCCGCGATATCCAGCCCGCGCGCGGCGACATCAGTAGCGACGAGCGCTTCGATTTCGCCGCGCTTGAACGCGTCCAGCGCCTGCATACGCTCGCTCTGCGAACGGTCGCCGTGGATTGCCGTGGCGACGATGCCCTCTTTCTCCAGCCTGCGCGCCAGCCGGCTCGCGCCGATCTTGCTGTTGCAGAACACGATCACCTGTTTGAGTTCGCGTTCACGGATGAGTTGCGCGACCGCGCCGGACTTGTCGCTCTCGTGCACTTCATAGACGATCTGGCGCACGTTCGCGTTGATCGAATTGCTGCGCGCAACTTCGATCGTCTGCGGGTTGCGCAGGTAGGTCGATGCGAGCTTCTTGATTTCGGGCGAAAACGTCGCCGAAAACAGCAGCGTCCGACGTTCCTTCGGCAGCAGATTCAGGATGCGCTGAAGGTCCGGCAAAAAGCCCATGTCGAGCATGCGGTCGGCTTCATCCAGCACGAGCATCTGGACCTGGCCGAGATTGACCGTTTTCTGCTGGACGTGATCGAGCAGACGGCCCGGCGTCGCAATGAGGATTTCGACGCCGCGCCGCAGCGCGTCCGACTGCGGGTTCATGTCGACGCCGCCGAACACGACGGTGCTGCGCAGCGGCGTGTGTTTCGAATACGTCGAGACGTTGGCGGCAACCTGATCGGCTAGTTCGCGCGTGGGCGTAAGCATCAGCGCGCGCACCGGATGCCGCGCCGGCGATGCGCTCGTGTTCGCGCTCGGCAGCAAACGCTGGATGATCGGCAGCGAAAAACTGGCGGTCTTACCGGTGCCGGTCTGCGCGGCGCCCATGACGTCGCGGCCGGACAGGACGGCCGGAATGGCCTGCGCCTGAATGGGCGTTGGCGTGGTGTAGCCGGACTCGTGCACCGCCTTCAGGATGTCGGGCGACAAACCGAACTGGTCGAACGTAGGTGCGGCCTGCGTCGAGTCGGCGGCGGGCGAGTTCGTGGTGACGGAATCTGACATGGTGATGATGTTGGCTTTCGCTAAAAATCCGCTCGATGCGGCGCGCGTAAAGGATCGCTCTCGATCAAATGTTTACGCGTGGGTGTTTCGTGGCGCGGAGTTGCCGCGCCGGCCGCCGGTTGCTGCTTCACGCGTTCGGCCGAAAAGCGCGGGGGCGCCCCTTCGGTAATGTTGCGCCGGAGGTTGCATCCGCGCTCCAATGCAATGGAACATGGCTTCTCAATGACGTTTTCTTTTCAAGGCACGGCGGCTCGTGACGTCATGAACGGGCCGCAGGCGACTTTCGTCGCGGGTTGGTAAGTGCCGGAAAGTCGACCATTGTAGCACCGCATGCGAAACGGGCTTTTGGCTTGTCGCGCCGGTGTTCTCAGGCCGATGTGCGCCCGTGCTATTTTTCGCACGCCTGGCAATCCGCGAGCAGCGGCTGCGGAGTCCTTCGCGGCCATCTCGTCGTAGAGATTGGCCTGCGGTCCCTTCGTCCGATCCGCGACATACTTCGCGCACAATCCGGCGATTACGTTCACGAACAGCAGCTTGCGCCCGTCGACGGTCAGCGCTGCGAAACTCTGGATGGTTGCGCGTGTTCGTGTACTGCACTGACACGTTCTGGCCGTCCTTGCAGTCGTACCGCGTGGTCTGCGTCGTCGCGGTCTGGATTTGCGGCACCGTGAGCGGCATTGTCAGCGCGGCTTGCGCAGCGGCCGATGCCAGCACGGCGATCAACACGCGGCGATCAACACGCGTTTCATCATTCGCGTCCGATGTTCACGGATCGATGACGTCCGCGCACGCATCGGTCGGCGCGGTGGCAACATGGCCGACCACTGGCACGATCACGATCTTCAGCCCCGCCGATGCAACCCGGCACGGCGCGGCCGCCAGCCCGCATCCCGACAATCCGACACAGGCCGCCAACAACGCGGCTAGCATGATTCGCACTTCCTGCTCCTTCGCGCGCTCACTGCGCGGAGACAGGCCGCATCTTCGATGCCGCCAGCTTCGCGCGATCTCGCGCCTCATCCGTATCCGCGCCCAGCACAGCGAGCGCTTCCGCCATGCCTTCGAACGCGATGCCCTGCTCGTCCAGCCCGCCGTAGATCACTGCCGACGCACCCGGCGCACGCAAGGACATATCGACGGGTAAGCCGAGAATGGCGCGGGCATGCAATTCGAACTCGGAGAAACGCTGGGTCGCAAGCGTGACGAGGCCGGTGTCGTGCGGACGCGGGCTGACTTCGGAAAACCACACGTCGTCGCTACGCACGAACAGCTCGACGCCGAACAGGCCACGCCCGCCGAGCGCCGTCACAACTTTCGCCGCGATATCGCACGCCTTCTCCAGCGCGGCGGGACGCATGGCCTGCGGCTGCCAGCTTTCGACGTAATCGCCCGCGACCTGCATGCACGTGGCCGATCGGATCGCAGAAGTAGGTCTGCGTCGCGCTGCTCGCCGCGTCCTTCGCGCGCACCGTCAACTGCGTGATTTCGTATTCAAAGTCGATGAACCCTTCCACGATCACCCTTCCGTGGTTCACGCGTCCGCCCTGCATCGCAGGGTTCCAGGCAGATTCGATGTCCGCCTCGCTCTTCAGCACGGACTGGCCCTTGCCCGACGACATCACCGGCTTCACCACCCACGGGAAAACCGATATTTGCGATCGCCGCTTTCATCTCGTCGAGCGACTGCGCGAATGTATACGGCGAAGTCGGCAGGCCAAGCTCTTCCGCAGCGAAACGGCGGATGCCTTCGTGGTTCATCGTCAATTGGGGATGGCACGCGCCGTCGGGATGACCGTCGCAAGGCCCGAGGCTTCGATATCCGCGAGCGCATCCGTGGCGATAGCCTCGATCTCCGGCACGATCAGATGCGGCTTTTCCTGCTCGACGAGCGCGCGCAAGGCGCGGGCATCGGCCATGTCAATCATGTGCGCGCGATGCGCGACCTGATGGCCCGGTGCATTCGCATACCGGTCCACGGCGATCACTTCGACGCCCAGCCGTTGCAGCGCGATGATCACTTTCTTGCCGAGCTCGCCCGCGCCGAGTAGCATGACGCGCGGGGCGCCCGCCAAAATCGGCGTGCCGATGCGCGGCGTCGTGTCGTTATCGCGTGGAAGATCGGTCTGCATGCGTCCTCCGGATTTCGTTCGATGATGCAAGGGTTTGCGATGCATTACAGCAAATCGGGCGCGATGTTAAGGAGTGTCTGCACAATTCGTTTCGGACGCGTGCGACAGGCGTGGATGTAGGCTCGACGGAAAACAATATGCGTTGGAGCCCCTCTCTCCTCACCTCGCACGGCCTGTCTATGCCGAGGTCGGTCACGAAGTCGATACCATCCAGAGGTTCTGACTCGCGGCGAGTCGATGAAGATCAAGTTCATCATGCGCGCCATCTCTACGATTT
>LELG01000090.1 GCA_001045575.1 Candidatus Burkholderia pumila | reverse complement strand
GGCACACGACCCGGGTGCCTGCCGTACAGGCCCGCCAGACGCTCACCGGCAAAACGGGTTTGCCATGTGGTGATGAAACGCGAATCGCGTCGCAGTGCGTTCATGATCGCCCCGCTCGAGGCCCCTTCGTCGAGCAGCAGGATCAACCGCGCTCGCCTGCAAGTCAGATTCATTTTGCCCATACACCTTTTTATGATCAGTGCAATTCCATTGATTCAATGGAGTAGATAGCTATTGTTGGTGTCGAGTGCCAGATTTATTGGATAGGATAGCATTATGAGGGCTTCTGCTGACGCAGTCATTGTGTGTTGTGTGAAATCGCTGTATTTTTTGAATACTCTCCAAAGGTTTCGGAAAATCAGAACATAACATTATATATAATGTCTCTTCCAAGATAAAATGCAACTTATTTTGTATTTTATCTTGCGAAGAAGCAGTGACTTCTTTCGCGTCCGTCGTCGTAATCCGAATGCTAACTCCTCGCCCTTCTCCCCCACCCTGCTAAAATCAGACTCTCCTAACCCAAAGCACTCCCACGGGCCGCACCTTTATGTCAGCACCAATTCCAGTCTCCGTTTCCCCGGCGCCCGCTCACGCAGGCCGCCGCCAGGTCCTCGTCACGTCTGCGTTGCCGTATGCGAACGGTCAGATTCATATTGGCCATATGGTCGAATACATTCAGACGGACATCTGGGTTCGGACGCTGCGAATGCACGGTCATGAGGTCTACTACGTCGGCGCAGACGATACGCACGGCACGCCCATCATGTTGCGCACCGAGAAGGAAGGCATTACGCCAAAAGCATTGATCAAACGCGTCTGGAAAGAGCACAAGCGCGATTTCGACAGCTTCGGCATTTCCTTCGACAACTACTACTCGACCGATACCGATGAAAACCGAGTCCTCTGCAACACGATCTACGGCGCGCTCCGGCAAGCGGGCCTGATCGAGGCGCGCGACATCGAGCAAGCCTACGATCCGGTCAAGGAAATGTTCCTGCCGGACCGTTTTATCAAGGGCCAATGCCCGAAGTGCGGCGCGAAAGACCAGTACGGTGACAACTGCGAGGTCTGCGGCTCGACCTATCAGCCGACCGAACTCATCAACCCTTATTCGGTGGTGTCGGGCGCGACGCCCATCCGCAAGACGTCGACGCACTATTTCTTCAAGCTCTCCGACCCGCGCTGCGAGGCATTCCTGCGCGCGTGGGTCAGCGGTCTCGCCCAGCCGGAAGCAACCAACAAGATGCGCGAATGGCTCGGCGACAAGGGCGAAGTCAGGCTCGCCGACTGGGACATTTCGCGCGATGCGCCCTACTTCGGCTTCGAAATCCCTGGCGCGCCGAGCAAGTATTTCTACGTCTGGGTCGATGCGCCGGTCGGCTATTACGCGAGCTTCAAGAATCTCGCGGACCGCATCGGGCTCGATTTCGATGCCTGGGTGACGCCGGATTCGAAGACCGAGCAGTATCACTTCATCGGCAAGGACATTCTGTATTTCCACACGCTGTTTTGGCCGGCGATGCTGCAATTCTCCGGGCATCGCACGCCGACGAACATGTTCGCGCACGGCTTCCTGACCGTCGATGGCGCGAAGATGTCGAAGTCGCGCGGCACGTTCATCACGGCGCAGAGCGTGATCGATACGGGGCTGAATCCGGAGTGGCTGCGTTACTACTTCGCGGCGAAGCTCAACAGCACGATGGAAGACATCGACCTGAATCTGGAAGATTTTCAGGCGCGCGTAAACAGCGATCTGGTCGGCAAGTACGTGAATATCGCCAGCCGCGCGGCGGGCTTCCTGATCAAGCGTTTCGACGGCAAAGTCCAGGACAGCGCGATGAATCATCCGCTGCCGGAGCATTTGCGCACCGCGATTCCGCAGATTGCCGCATATTACGAAGCGCGCGAGTACAGCCACGCCCTGCGCACGACGATGGAACTCGCCGATGCCGTCAACGGTTACGTCAATACCGCCAAGCCGTGGGAACAAGCGAAGGATCCGGCAAACGCCGTCACGCTGCATGAGACGTGCAGCGTGAGTCTGGAAGCGTTCCGCCTGCTGTCGCTGGCGCTGAAGCCGGTGTTGCCGAAGCTGATCGAATCCGTGGAAGCGTTCCTGGGCATCGCGCCGCTGGTTTGGGCGGATGCGAACACGCCGCTGTCGTCCGCAAGTCCGATCAATGCGTACAAGCACCTGACCACGCGCGTCGATCCGAAGCAGATCGAGACGTTGCTCGCCACCAATCGGGAATCGCTGGCACCGGCAGCGGAAGCGGCCACGCCGGCCAGGGCGGCGGCTGCGGAAACGCCCGCAAAGCAGGAAGAAGACGCAGGCTTCATCTCCATCCACGACTTTGCCAAAATCGATCTGCGTATTGCCAGGATCGTGGATTGCAAGGCCGTGGAAGGGTCCGACAAGCTGCTCCAACTGACGCTCGATGTCGGCGAAGAAAAAACGCGCAACGTGTTCTCGGGCATCAAATCGGCGTATCAGCCGCAGGACCTGATTGGCAAGCTGACGGTGATGGTCGCCAATCTCGCGCCCCGCAAGATGAAGTTCGGCATTTCCGAAGGAATGGTGCTGGCGGCGTCGGCGGCGAACGAGAAGGCCGAGCCGGGTCTGTACATTCTGGAGACGCATAGCGGAGCGAAGCCGGGGATACGGGTGAAGTAAGCGACATCGGCTCAACCACGAAGGGTACGCGAAGTTTGTGTGCCCTTTTGCTTTATGAAGCAATCAATCCGACTCCACCGCCGCAGCCGACGCACCCGAAGCCGCCGACGGCTGCTCCGCCGACCGTGAAGGCGAAGACGACGAAGCCATGGACAGCAACCGCGCCCACGAATTGAACCGCCGCGTATAAGATAGATCGATGCCCTGATACGTCCCTCCATACGCTGTCACCGACCAGAACCGCGACAGCGCGAGCGTCGCCTTTACTGCGTTCTGCGCCGACTGCAAGCCTTGCTCGTACCCGAGCACGAGTCGCTCGTTGATAGCTTTCGACAGCATCACCACCTGCGGGTCAGTCAGCCCCACTTCGCTCGATCCCACTGTGAACTCATCCAGCCCGACCGTTTGCGCGATCTTCGCGCCGCCGCGGCTGCCGAGCAGCGCGAGCGCGCTGGTCATCGCGCTTTGCTGGCCGACTTTGTTGCCCTGGTCCGTGCCGTGACCGAACAGCAGCCACGAGAGCTTTTCGTTGTCCGGCACGCTCGGCTCGGAAATGAGCTTAGCAACCGGCGCCTGTACTGTGCCCCTCACCTGCACGCCGGCTTCGACTTCCTGATTGCGGCGCATCGCCAGAATGTTGAGGCCGGGGTTCGTCACGGGACCGTTGAACGTGAAGAAGCCGTTTTCGATGTTCAGCTTCCGCCCGAACGCCGTGTAAGTGGAACCCGGCGTCACACGGACATTGCCTATCGCGCGCAGCGGCATGTTCGGTGCGCTCGTCGCCGTGATGGTGCCGGCCAGTCTGAGATCCGCGCCCGCGCCCTTGAAGCGGAATTTCTGGCCCAGATCGATATCCACATTGGCGCGCGGCGTGGACGGACCGACCGGTTTCTCCGTCGCCGCGACGACTTGCTGATTCGTGTTCTCGCTCTTTACGGTGCCGTCCGGACGCACGATCACCACGTCATTCCCAAGCGACGGCGCGGCGCTTTCCGGCAGATCGAACAGCGCATGATCGACGGTGAATTTGCCATCGATCGCCATGTCGCCCTGCAAACCCGCATTGGCGATTTTCGCGCTGCCCGACAACATCAATTCCCGGTCCGGCGATGCAAACAGTTCCAGCTTGTCCGCGATGATGCTCGCCGTCAGATCCGGCTGCTGCTGATCGAACCACACCTGGCCGGTCGCGCGCAGCGTGCCGCTCGAGCCATGAAATTCGACCTGTTGCAGATCGACGAGATTCTCCGCCAGCCGGATGCGGACGATGCCGTCCTTCAGTTGCACGCCCTGATCGACGACGGTCGCGGAAAGATTGTCGCCATCGAGCGAGCCGGTCAGATTCGGCTTCGCGACGATGCCCGCGATCGTCAGCTTCAACGCAATCTTGCCGCCAAGCAGATAGTTCGCGCCGAGCAGGCCGCCGGTCGTGCGCAGTTCGGGCACGTTGGCGTTGATGCTGCCATTGAGCGGCGCGTTATCGTCGATGGTGAGAATGCCGTCGCGCGGGACGAGCGGCGTATGCACATCGGCATCGATCCGTCCGATGCGGCTCGCCTGCGCATGCAGCGTCGCGTTCAGGCGGTTGCCGTTGGTGAACTCCGCGCGCGCCGTGATATCGCCGATGCCGAGCGCCGCCACGCCGCGCGTGCCGTCGATGGTCACGTCGCCGCTGCGGCACTGCAGTTGCACGTAACTGGTCGCGGTCGAGCCGAGCGAGAAGTTCCAGTCGCCCTCGAAGACGAGGTCGGTGCGGATCGGAGGTTCCTCGCTGGTCATTTCCTGACGCACTTCCAGCAGATGCGGAATCGAGACGTTCATCAGCGTCCCCGCCGACTGGATGCGCCCGTTCTCCAGTGCGAACGACTTCAGATTGAGCGCCGCGCCTTCCGCCACGAGCCGCGTCGCGCCGAGCAAGATGCGGTTCGGCCCATAGCTCACCGTCAGCGGCGATTCCAGATTCACCGATGGCGTGCCCTTGTTCGTCAGCTTCGTGATGCTGCCGTCCCAGTGCGGGCCATCGGCGGCATCGGTGAACTTGCCGTTGGCGGCGGCGGCGAGATTGACCGGCTGGCCGCGCACTTTGCCCGTCGCCGTGACATCGAGCGTGTGATGCAGACGCGTGCCGTTGAGATTGGCATCGAGGGTGCCGACTTCGATGCCGTCGGTCGTCGCATCGCGCGCTTTCAGCGTGAAGACGAGCGGGCCGTTCGAGCCATCGCGGATATCGACGTGGCCTTCCGCGTGACCCAGGCGGTTCACGCCGAACACGACGCCATCGGCCGCATAATTCGCCACCAAGTTCGGATGCGCGATGGAGCCGGTCAAATCGCCATCCGCCTTCACCGCGCCCGCGATGCCGAAGCCCAGGCGCTCCAGAAACGGCGCATCGACTTTGAAGCGCAGACGGTCGCCGGGCGCGCCGAAGCTGCCGTTCAGATCGACATCGTTCCCTGCGATGGAAAGCGCCGCTTTGCTCGGCAGCCGCCGCATGCCGGCGACCTGCACGTTGCCTTCGCCCGTGAGCGGCAGATTGTCGTACATGCTGTTGGTGAGCTTGAACGTGGCTTTCGTCGTGAGCGTGGGCGCGAGCTGGCCGGCTGCGGCGAGCGTGCCGTTGACGCGGGCTTCGATCATGCGCGGCGGCGTGGCGGATGCGGCCGCGCCTTTTTTCAAAGGCGCAGGCTTCGATTCGATCAGCTGCTGTTGCAGCAGCAACGGATTGAAATCGACGAATTTCGCCTTGAGATCATAGCTCGAATTCGTGTCGTGCTTCAGCATGCCGTTCACTTCCACGCGGCCCTTGCCGACCGTCAGCTTCACTTCGTCTAGTGTCGTCTGCTTCGGATCGAGTTTAACCTTCGCCTGCGCGCGGATTGTCGCTTTCGGATCGTTTAGATCGGCGCTGATGGACTTCATGCCATCCCCCAGAACGACGCTGATCGGCCCCGCGAAATCCGTCGGGCGCAACGTCGGTTCGATCGCGTTGAGATCGAGCTTCGCCACGTTCAGATCGAACTGGCCCTTGCCGCCCGCGAACGAGCCGCCGCCCGTCACGGTCGCCTGTTTGAGCAGCCGCACGTTCAGATCCGTGATATTTTGCGCCGATGCATCGAGCCGCACGTTTGCGTGCGCATCGATCAGCGGAATCAGCTTGTCGGCGATGGAACCGGACTTCGCGTTCACGATCGACACCGGCCCCGCCACGACGAATTCCTTCGCGCCGTCCACCGGCTTCACTTCGGCGCGCACCGAGAGATCCGCGGCGGGCGAACCCGCTGCAAACGCCTGCGGATTGACGTGATCGACGGTCACAAACGCGGACTTCAGAGGCACGTCCGCGAACGACAGAGCTTCGACGTGCGCCTGGCCGTTGAGCTTCATGCCGCTGGCATCGATATCGGCAATCAGGTTTTCCAGCGAGCCGGACAAGCGCGCGCCCACGTTCACCGTCTCGCCGCTGACCTTGCCCGCATAACCGAGATCGCCGGAAAGCGGAAACGGCCGCGCGCCGCCATCCAATTTCGCCGATGCAGTCACCGTGCCGAACGGCGTCTCCAGCCGCTGCAAGATCACTTCGTGATGCTGGCCGTCGCTCTGGCCGTGAAACAGCAAGCCGGACAACTCGGTGGTCGTGGTGCCCTCATGCAGGCGGAATTTATCGACGCTGACATCGCGGATGACGAGTTGAATGGGCGAGCGCAAGTCCTTCGGCAAATCGGTCTTCGTGCTCGGCTGGTTCGACGGCGCGATGCGCGCATCGATGGTCCCGACATGCAGATAGTCGATTGTGAAGCGCAGCAGATCGCGCGTGAGTGACCAGCGGCCCGACACGCTGTCGACGGCGATATAGGTGCCGGTCTTGTCTTTCCAGTGAACGTCGCGCAGTTGCAGACCATGCGCAATGGAACCGCCATCGAGCTTGCCGGTAAGTTGGCCCTTGAGAAAATGGGTCGCCGCATCCCATGCGTAACGCGTGCCGCGGTCCGTCGTCAGCACGAAAAACACCGTTCCCACCGCGATGCCCAGAATCAGCACGATGACGAGCACCAGCACGCCTAGCCAGCGCGCGATTCGGCGCGCGACGGAGCGGCACGGCTTCTTGCCGCCGCCTTCGTTTTTCCGAGGAGCTTCGTCTGCGTCGGGTTCAGGTGGATTCGTCGGTTCCGTCATGCTTCTCTCATTGCTCGCGGGCCATCAGAACGCGATGCCCAGCGTCAGATACGGTTTGATGCTCTTGTTCTTCAGCCCGTACGCCAGATCGACGTTGATCGGCCCGACCGGACTGCGCCAGCGTGCGCCGATGCCGACGCCCGGCTCGAACACGCGCTCGTTCCACGTATCCGTCACGGTGCCGATATCGAAGAACCCCGCGCCGCCCCAGTCGTGCGTGAACCAGTGCTGATATTCGCTGCTGCCGGTCACCATATACTTGGCCGGAAGAATCGAACCCGCCACGTTATTGCCGATGCTCAGATAGCTATACCCGCGAACCGAGTTCGCGCCGCCCGCGCGGAATAGCAGCGACGCCGGAATGCCCGACGACGGCCCGCTCGTGAACACGCCGCCGAACTCCGCGCGAAACAGCATGATGTCGTTCTTGCCCAGCGGGAAGTATTGCTGGAGGTTCGTGTAGAGCCGCGCGAAGGTCTGATCGGTCATTACGCCCTTCACGGCAAAGCTCGCCTCCGCGCGCATGATATTTCCGTGCCGCAGAAACAGCGGATCGTCCACATTGCGGCGCACCCAGCTCCACGACGGCACGAGCGCGCGCGCCGTCGACGGATTCGGCAGGTTCTGCGTCAGGCGGTCGTCGTGAAACGTCAGGGCGAATGTCGTGTCGATGTTCTGTCGTGAGCGCGAGCGCTGTACGCCCGCGCGCGCCCTGTAGATGTTGGTGCTCGATACATCCGTGATGGTGTACGAGCTGAACACGGCGTTGACCCAGCCATGCGAATCCGGCGGCATGGCCAGTTGCACGCGGCCGTACTGTTGCGTCTGATCGAGCCGACCGGAAATGATGAACGGATACGCCGCGTTGAACGTGCTCAAATAGCTATACGCGCCCTGAATGTGAAAACCGGTGTCCGTCGCGTAGCCTACGCCATAGCGGATGCTGTTGTACGGATACTCGCTCACCTTCACGTGCATCGGCGTTTCGAGCGGCTTCTTCGTGTCGCTGTCCGTGTCGATGGCCACGCTCGCGTAGTACGGCGTGTTCTGGATCTGCCGTTGAAGCTCGTTCAGGCGCGTGACGTCGTAGACCTCACCCGGATTGATCGGATTGACGTGATCGATGATCCACGACGGATAGCGCTTTGTCCCGCTGATATCGAGCTTGCCGAGCGTGAAGGTCGGCCCGCTGTCGAACGTCACGGACAAATCCGCGATCTGTGTGCGCGGATTGATGCACGCCTGCGACCTGACGATTTTCGCGCCCAGATAGCGCTTCGATTGCAGCGCCTTCAGTGCGGCGTTCTTGGCGTCATCCCAACCGCTTTGCGTGAAAGGATCGCCTTCGTTGATCGAGAACGCGAAACGCGCGGCGTTTTCCTGCGCGCGGTCCTCGGTCGTCACTGCGCCTGTGAAATGCAGTTGCACCGCGGCCACTTTCGTCTGCGGACCGGGATCGACGGAGAGTCTGGCGTTGCGCTTGCCGTCGTCGCCGGTGGTCACGTCGGTGCGCACGACCGGCGTGAAATACCCTTCCGTCGATATCAGGTTGCGCACGTCCTTGGGCACTGCGGTGACGAGGAACTCGAACTGGTCGTCGCTGACGTCGTCGCGCTTGGCGAAACGCGCGAGGTCGAGATGATCTTTCAGCAGCGACTTGACACTGCGCGGCGCATCGATATCGACCGTGTATTTGGCTTGCGCGGGCGCGGCGAGAAGTACCACCAGCGCACCTGCGATCAGCGCCGCCACGGGCGCGGACGTTCTCACGCGCCGTTTCACGGCGGATAAGCGCTTCGGATCGGACGGATCAGATAAACGGCCCGCCAAACGTTTTCTCCAGCATCGGATTGAGCGAAATGAATTGGAAGAATGTGCGATGCGTGCCTGTACCGAACCACGCGGCACGCGCAAGCGCTATTTCATCACAACGCGCTACGTGGACGCGGCAAATGCGCAGTTGAGACACGCTGCCCACGCTGAACCACTGCGTGTGTTTAGACGCCGCGACACGCTCATGGTTCCGCGAAATCTCGCACGCGCGGCGAATATGCTTCGCGGCATGCGCTTCGATGCGTCACCGCCGCAGGCTTGCAGTAAAATTCTGGCACACTCGCGGCGGAGTGAAACAAACCCGCGCAACACGCCGCGTTCACCCCCCCCCCCCAATCTGCATCGAAACACCGGAAGACGGAACATCATGTACCAGTCGGATATCACCCAGTTCATCAACCAGCTCAAGGAAAAGAACCCGAAGCTGGAAGCCGAACAGCGCAAGGGCCGCTCGCTGCTGTGGGACAAGCAGCCGATCGACCTCGACAAGCGTAAGCATCAGCAGGAATCGCGCGTCCAGCAGACGGCCTACGTCTACTACCAGAATTTCTGACGTGAGCGCAGCCGGCCACGAGCCGCACGCGTCGCCCGACGGCCTGAGTCGGGAAAACGCGCAGCAGGACCGGGCGGTGGCGCTGGCCACGCCCGCGACCGATTCGACGCCCGACACCATCGACGGCGTCGCCATCGCGCATCTGTACGGCGAGCCGCTCTGGAAGCTGCCGACCGATCTCTACATTCCGCCCGACGCGCTCGAAGTCTTTCTCGAAGCCTTCGAAGGCCCGCTGGACCTGCTGCTCTACCTCATCCGCAAGCAGAACTTCAACGTGCTCGACATTCCCATGGCGGATGTCACCGCGCAATATCTCGGCTATGTCGATCAGCTTCGTGAGTCGAATCTGGAACTCGCGTCGGAATATCTGCTGATGGCGGCCATGCTGATCGAGATCAAGTCGCGCATGCTGCTGCCGGTCAAGAAGGCCGACACCGGCGAAGACGCCGAAGACCCGCGCGCCGAACTGGTCCGCCGCCTGCTGGAATACGAGCAGATGAAGCTCGCCGCGCAGAAGATCGACCAGTTGCCGCAGTTGGGCCGCGATTTTCTGCGCGCGGACATCTACATCGAGCAGGCGGCAGAACAGCGCTTTCCCGATGTCGACATGAACGACCTGCGTGCCGCGTGGGCCGACGTCATCAAGCGCGCGAAGCTCGTACAGCATCACAAAATTTCGCATGAAGAATTGTCCGTGCGCGAGCACATGAGCTTGATTTTGCGGCGCCTGCAAACCGCGCGCTTCATGGAATTCACGGAATTGTTCGACACCTCGCGCGGCGTGCCGGTGGTCGTGGTGAATTTCATCGCCATGCTGGAGCTGTCGCGCGAATCGCTGATCGAAATCACGCAAGCCGAACCGTACGCGCCCATTTACGTGCGGCTCGCGTATTCTCCCGCCTGATTTTTTCTACCCTTGCCTCGGCGCGAACGTTTTTATCGTCCGACAGGAGACACCCGCTCGATGAAAGTCATCAGATCAATCCACGAACTGCGCGACCAGTTGCGCGGCCAGAACCGCACCGCCTTCGTCCCGACGATGGGCAACCTCCACGAAGGCCATCTCTCGCTCATGCGCCTCGCGCTTCAGCACGGCGACCCGGTCGTGGCGAGCATATTCGTGAACCGCCTGCAATTCGGTCCGAACGAGGACTTCGACAAATACCCGCTCACGTTGCAGGACGATATCGAAAAGCTGCAAAAAGAAAACGTCTACGTGCTGTTCGCGCCGACTGAGCGCGATATGTATCCGGAGCCGCAGGAGTATTGTGTGCATCCGCCGCACAATCTCGGCGACATTCTCGAAGGCGAATTCCGCCCGGGCTTCTTCACGGGCGTGTGCACCGTCGTGATGAAGCTGATGTCGTGCGTGCAGCCGCGCATCGCCGTGTTCGGCAAGAAGGACTATCAGCAGTTGATGATCGTCCGCGCCATGTGCAACCAGTTCGCGCTGCCGACGGAAATCGTCGCCGCCAAGACCGTGCGCGACGAAGACGGCCTGGCGCTGTCGTCGCGCAATCGCTTTTTATCGGCGGATGAACGCGCTGAAGCGCCGCAACTCATCGCCGCGATGCAACGCGTGCGCGAAGCCATGCTGTCGGGCAACCGCGACATCGCCGCACTGGAACGCGACGCGATGAACACGCTTGCCGATCGCGGCTGGAAGCCCGATTACATCAGCGTGCGCAAGCGCTCGAATCTCATCGCGCCGGGCGCGGACGAAGCGGACGCGCCGCTTGTCGTGCTCGCGGCGGCGAAGCTCAGCACGACGCGGCTCATCGACAATCTGGAAATCTGACTTTTCGCAAGAAGGAAGAAGCACCATGCAGCGCACCATGCTCAAATCGAAAATTCACCGCGCCACCGTCACGCATTGCGAGCTTCGCTACGAAGGTTCGTGCGCGATCGACGAAGACCTGCTCGAAGCGGCGAATCTGCTGGAAAACGAGCAGATCGACATCTGGAACGTGAATAACGGCGAACGCCTGACGACCTACGCCATCAAGGGCGAGCGCGGCAGCGGCATGATCTCGCTGAACGGCTCGGCGGCACGGCGCGCGCAGCTGGGCGATCTGGTCATCATCGCGGCGTTCGCGTCGGTGGACGAGGAAGAGATCAAGGCGGGCTGGAAGCCCAACCTCGTTTTCGTCGATGACGACAACCGCATCAAGGGCAGCCGCGATTACGTGCCGACGCAGAACTGGACTTGATTCTCTGTAGCCGCAACACGAAAGCCGACGCCCGCGTCGGCTTTTTTTACTTGTACGCCCACACTCGTGGGTGCAAGTTCCACCGCAAGTTGACCACAGCGAATGAAGCGAAGCGCAACTGCGCGAGGGTGACCGGACGTGGGGAGGAAGCGTGGAGCATAAATCGCGAGCCGATGGACGAAAACC
>LELG01000009.1 GCA_001045575.1 Candidatus Burkholderia pumila | reverse complement strand
CCGGGCCAGACAGAGCGGCAACATCCGGTATTTGCGATCAAGCGCCTGAATGGCCGTTTTCTCGTCCACGCAGAACACCGCCGCATGCAATGGTGGGTTCAGGTACAGGGCCGATCACATCGGCCGCCTTGGCCTCAAAGTCGGGATTGGACCGCATTCAGAAAGTTGGACGCCTGATGGCTATGCTGGAGCGAAGCAAACTCGATAATCGACGGGACTGAGCCCCTTGAGCATTTGCGCTCGTGCGCTTGCCGTCTGCTCGCTCGAACCGAGGCGTCGAGTTTTTTAGGTATGCGTTCTCCAGACGAAGGTAGTTCAGCTCGTCAAGAAGCTCTTCCCGGCTACATGCAGCGTCTCCAGATGCTGCTGGTTTGGCGTTGGAATCAGGTTTCTTCATTTTTTTGTTGGACTACCACGGGAGCCAAAAAACAATGCCTCAGCGCCGCCCTCATTGCATTGTATTGACGCTCCCAGGGCGGATTCAGCAAGTCAGTCACGGTTTTCTTGAGTGCGTTGGCCATCGTGACAGTCCCGTAGCCGGCCAGCGCGGGGCGGTTTGGTCACGATTTAAGCGGCGTAAGAGTGCACTCCGGCAGAGAGAGCGGCGAGAGCAGCGGTCGACGCTCATGCTTTCACGGTGGGCCAGGACATGGTGTTCGGAGAAGGGCACTTCGCCCTTGCGACGCGCGCGGGTCAGTGGTTGTTGGCGCATGAGTTGACGCATGTGGCGCAGCAGCCGAAAGCCACCGCGAAATCATCCTCGTCCGGGCTACGACCGCTCAGGCGACAGCCGTCTGTTGTCCCCATTCCGAAGGTCAATCCAGATCATAAGCGGACGGTTCCCGTCGTCCTGAGCCACGACAAAAGGATGGACTTGATAAGCGACACTCGATCCCGGGTTGATGAGACGTTTACTGCATTTAGGGCGGCGTGCAATACACATCGGGAAACGATAAAAAATCTTGCGCGAGCGCGTACGGAATTGCTTGGCGTGGCCATCGATGTAGTGGCGGGATTCGGCGCGCCAATTTTCGCCAATGTCGCCTTGGCTGCTTCCGCCTCGAAGGCAGTGGCGAAAGTTACGAATATGCCAGGCCGAAAACGCGCAAGTCGTGGAGCTGATCTCCAAAGGCGAGAATTCAAAGCGACCTTCACCGGGGCTGCAAAGACGGCCTCTCTGGCGATCAAAGCCAACGCGCAGGCACTTGCGAGTGTGTCGAATGCCGATGAGTTCGCAAAGCAATTACGAATCGCCTTTCATGCCGGCGCGCAGCAGTTGAACCGTTCGCTGGACAGCCTCACTGATGCCGGGGTGCTCGCGCTTTGGGTGGCCTACGACGTCGATTTCACGAATAAAGGTGTCTATGAAGCGGCGCTGAAAGACGTATTCTACCGATATCAGAAGCAGGTGCAGACGATCGGAGTGAGCAGTCAGGTCAGCCGTGTGCTGGTCAAAGTTACGGGCACCCGTGCATATTGTGTCAACGCTTACGGCAAATTGCGGCTTGCGCTTCTGTCTGATACCGATATGCGAACTTTGCTTGGCTCAAGGGAATCACGCTCTTTCTGGTTATGGATATCAGACGATATGGTGCCCTTCGCCATTCAAGTGACCCAGGAAAGGTTCGGCAAGATCTAGACCATCGATCCTGCCACGATCACGGGACATATTCCGGACCTGAACCAGCAGCCTTGACGGTTCGCAACACTCGCGTGGAAACGGTCCGGCGGCTCAGGTTCCAAGAGGCTGCAGCGAACCGCCACTTTAGACAGGGCCGCGTGGAGCGTACATATCACATCAATACAATGTCATACTGCTCCTGACTCAAATTATTCTCCACCTGCAACGAAACTGGCTTCCCGATAAAATCGATCAGCATCGCCAAATGCTGCGATTCTTCCTCCACAAACAGATCGATGACCTGCTGCGAAGCCACCACGCGAAACTCGCGCGGATTGAACTGCCGCGACTCGCGCATGATTTCGCGCAGCACGTCATAGCATACGGTGCGCGGCGTCTTCACCTGCCCCTTGCCCTGACAAGTCGGACACGGCTCGCACAGCACATGCGCCAGCGATTCACGCGTGCGCTTGCGTGTCATCTCCACCAGCCCAAGCTGCGAGAAGCCATTCACGGTGACCCGCGTTCGGTCACGCGACAACGCCTTCTTTAACTCACCCAAAACCTGATCCCGATGCTCGACATTCTCCATGTCGATGAAATCGATGATAATGATCCCGCCCAGGTTCCTCAACCGCAATTGCCGCGCGATGGTATGCGCCGCTTCGAGGTTGGTCTTGAAGATGGTGTCATCGAAATTGCGCGCGCCGACGTAGCCGCCCGTATTCACGTCGATGGTCGTCATCGCTTCGGTCTGGTCGATCATCAGATAACCGCCCGACTTCAGTTCGACGCGCCGCGACAGCGCCCGCAGAATCTCGGCCTCGATGTTGTACAGATCGAACAAAGGCCGCTCGCCCGTGTAATGATGCATGCGCGACGCCACCGCCGGCATGAACTCCGCCGCAAACTCCGTCAACATTTGATGCGTCTCGCGCGAGTCGACCTGAATGCGCGTGATTTCGTCGTTGACGAAATCACGGAGTACGCGTTGCGCGAGGTTCAGGTCCTGATAAAGCAGCGAATTGGGCGGCACATGCTGCGCTTGCGCAACAATCGTCGCCCATGTCTTGCGCAAGTACGCAACGTCGGCCGCAAGCTCTTCGCTCGATGCATCTTCAGCAATCGTGCGCACGATATAGCCGCCTTTCTCGTCGGCAGGCAGCACCGCCGTGAGCCGCGCGCGCACGGCTTCGCGTTCGGCTTCGCTTTCGATCTTCTGTGAGATGCCGATATGCGGTTCCTGCGGCAGATAAACCAGCGTGCGCCCCGCAATGCTGACTTGTGTCGACAAGCGTGCGCCCTTCGTACCGATAGGATCCTTAACGACCTGCACCATCAGCGCCTGTCTTTCGAACACGATCTTTTCGATAGGCGTATGCGGCTGCGAATTGTGCGATTCGCCCGCGATGCGCGGATGCCAGATATCCGCCACATGCAGAAAAGCGGCGCGTTCCAGACCGATATCGATGAAGGCGGACTGCATGCCCGGCAGCACGCGCACGACCTTGCCGAGATATACGTTGCCAACGCGTCCGCGCGAGAGCGTGCGTTCGACATGAAGCTCCTGAACGGCGCCTTGCTGAACCAGCGCGACGCGGGTTTCCTGCGGTGTGACGTTGATCAGGATTTCTTCGTTCATGGTCTGTTTAGAATTCGACGCGCGCCACGCGCAGGAGTGCAGCGGTTTCAAAGAGGGGCAAACCCATGATACCCGAATAGGACCCGTCGATTTGCTCGATGAACTACGCCGCGTCCCTGAATGCCATACTCTTCTGCTTTGCCAAGCGGCTCGCCGGTGGCCACGTAGCGTTGCAGTGCAGCACGGTCTGCCTGAGCGAAGCGCACTTGTGAGCGTGACAAAACGGGTTCGAGCACTTTATCTTCGCCACCGACGATGGCGATTGCAGTCAGCACTTCATGCTAGCGGCCAGCCAGACGTTCAAGCATTGCAACTGCGTCTTCGGCGTGTTGCGGCTTGCCGAGAATCAAGCCATCGATGGTGACAGTCGTATCGGCCGGTGAGAATTGGCGCGGGTGCATGCTTGCCGTCGAGCAGACGTTGATACGCGGCGCGCGTCTTCAACGCGCACACGCGAACAACATAGTCATCCGCGCGCTCTGAAGGCAACGCGACTTCGAGCGCTTCCGCATCCTCACCAGGACGAGGCAAAAGAAGCTCGTAAGACACGCCAAGCTGACGCAGCAACTCCTGACGGCGAAGATTCTGGGAAGTGAGATAAACGAAAGGGTAAGTGCGCATCGCGTAGTTGGATTCGATTGCGCGCGGCAGTCGACATCCAACTACCGATCAAGCCTTACGCGCGGTGATGAGGATAATTCTGCGTGATGCTCCACGCGCGATAAAGCTGTTCGGCAAGCAGCACGCGCACCATGCCGTGCGGCAGCGTCAGGCTGGAGTGCGCAGCATGATTTCCGAGCGCGCTTTCACTTCGGGGTCCAGTCCATCCGCGCTGCCGATGATGAACGCCACATCGCGTCCATCCTGCTGCCAGGCGGGGAGGGCTTGCGCGAGCTGCATCGTGGTCCAGTCGCGCCCGCGTTCGTCGAGCGCGATGATGCGCGCATTCTTCGGCAACGCAGCCTCGATACGCTGCTTCTCGGCCGCCATCACATTTTTGGCATTGCGACTCGACGAGCGTTGCTCGGGCTTCAGTTCCTTCAGCTCGATGCGCAACTCGGGCGGCATGCGCTTCGCGTATTCATCTAAGTCGCTGGTGATTCAGAGTCGGGCATCTTGTGTCCGACGGCCGGAATGACGAGCTTCAAGGTCGCTTAAGCGTTGGTCTTGCGCGTCGGACGCTTCACAGCCGGTTACGACTCTTTTTCCTCGTCATCGTCCGCCATCACCGATGCGCCGCCGAACATGTTCGGCTTCTAGCAGCTTCACGCGCACGGGCTTGTCGCCCCAGACTTCTTCGAGGTTGTAGTACTGGCGCAGCGCCGGTTGCAGGATATGCACGATTGCGTCGCCGCAATCGACCAGCACCCATTCGCCAATTTCTTCGCCTTCAGTGCTGATGATCTCACCACCGGATTCCTTGACCTTCTCGCGCACGCTGTGCGCCAGCGCCTTGGTCTGCCGGTTCGACGTGCCGCTCGCCACGATCACGCGGTCGAACAGCGACGTCAGGTGGCTCGTGTTGAACACCTTGATGTCTTGCGCCTTGACGTCTTCCAAACCGTCGATGATCGCGCGTTGAAGCTTCTGAATTTCCATAATTACCCGAGTCTCTACCGTTGATTTACCGTGTCCGGTACAGGTGATGTTGAACAATATAGTCCCATATGGCCGATGGAACCTGAGCGCGAATTTCCGCCGATCCGCTCATCGTGCGCGCTTCCTCGCGTATGGTCATCGCGGAGATATCCATGTACAGCGCTTCGTCGATCAGAATGTGCCCGTGCGTGCTCGCCTTCAACGTGTCCGCCGATGCCTGCCGCGCCTTCACTTCAACCGCCACGGCCGGCGGCAGCGCACCAATATCGAACCCGGCGCGCGTTTCTACGCACACGTGCGCATGGTCGAAGATCTGTCGCCATTGATGCCACGAATCGAGCTTCACGAGCTGATCCGCGCCGACGATCAGCGACAGCGACGCATCCGCGCCTTCACGCTCGCGCCAGTGGGCGAGGGTATCGACAGTGTAGGTGTCGCCGTGGCGATCGATTTCATCGGAGGCGACGGTGATCGTCACGCCGTCGATGTCGAGCGATGCCGCCGCCGCACGCGTCATCGCCAGCCGATGCTCAGGCGCGGAAACGCCTTCTTTCTGCCACGGTTGGCCCGCAGGCAGCAGCACGAGTTCGGTCAGATCCAGCAAATCGATGAACCGCCGCGCGAGTTTCAAATGACCGATATGGATCGGATCGAAAGTGCCACCCAGAATGGCGACGCGTTTCGCGCAGGGATTCACAGCCATTCCCGCCGCACCAGAAAGTCCGAGTACAGCCGCGCTTCCGGCGTGCCCGGTTCGGGCTTCCAGTCGTAGCGCCAGTTTGCGACGGGCGGCATCGACATGAGAATGGATTCCGTGCGGCCGCCGCTCTGCAAACCGAAGTGCGTGCCGCGGTCGAGCACGAGATTGAACTCGACATAGCGCCCGCGCCGGTATGCCTGGAACTTGCGCTCGCGCTCCGTGTACGGCGTATCGCGACGGCGTTCGATGATCGGCAGATATGCGTGCAGAAACGCATCGCCGACGGCTTTCATCATCGAGAAGGCGCGCTCGAAGCCGCCGTCCGAGTAGTCATCGAAGAAGATTCCGCCGATGCCGCGCGGCTCGCCGCGATGCTTCAGATAGAAGTACTCGTCGCACCACGTCTTGAAGCGCGGATACAGGTCCGCGCCGAAAGGGGCGAGCGCGTCGCGGCACGTCTGGTGGAAGTGGCGCGCGTCTTCTTCGTAGCCGTAGATAGGCGTGAGATCCATGCCGCCGCCGAACCAGAACACCGGCTCTTCGCCTTCCTGCAAAGCCGTCAGCATGCGCACGTTCGCGTGCACGGTCGGGCAGTGCGGATTGCGCGGATGCATGACGAGCGAAACGCCCATCGCCTCGAACCCGCGTCCGGCGGCGAATTGCGGACGCGCCGCGCTCGCGGAGGGCGGCAGCGCATTGCCCTGAACGTCCGAGAAACCGATGCCGCCGCGCTCAAAAAAACCGCCGCCTTCCAGAATGCGCGTGACGCCGCCGCCACGCAGATGCGCGCCCGGCTCACGGGTCCACGCGTCTGTTGCGAACGCGGTGCCGTCGAAGCTGCCGAGCGCATCCGCGATGCGCGTCTGAAAACCCGTCAGATACTGACGGACCGCGGCGATGTCATGACTTTCGTGGTCTGCGTGACTTGGGATTGGTTCTCTCATCGATTGCTGCGTTGCGCCATAGAGGCGTCGTGGTTCTCTTCTCTAAAAACACGATGCCGGACGCAGAGGTCCGGCAGCCCAAGGACACGGTCTCAAAACGCTGTGACTTTAACCGCTCCGCTCCGACTGCTTGCGGTTCACCGCCCGGTAGCCGATGTCGCGCCGGTACTGCATGCCATCGAACGAAATCTGGTTGACTGTATCGTAGACCACGGATTGCGCGCTGCGCATGGAATCCGCGAGGCTGACCACGCACAGCACGCGGCCGCCCGAAGTCGTCAATTTGCCGTCAGCGAGCGTCGTACTCGCGTGAAACGTCACCGAGTTCTCGTTTTCCGCCGGAATGCCGGTGATGCGGTCGCCACGGCGCGGCGTTTCGGGGTAGTTGTACGCAGCCAGCACCACGCCCAGCGCCGTGCGGCGGTCCCAGTCGAGTTCCGCGCCGGCGAGCCGGCCTTCCGCCGCCAGTTCGACGATCTTCGAGAAATCGCCCTTCAGGCGTGCCATGATCGGCTGCGTTTCCGGATCGCCCATTCGGCAGTTGAATTCGAGCGTCTTCGGATTGCCTTGCGCGTCGATCATGAGACCGGCGTACAGAAAACCCGTATAGCGAATGCCTTCGTTCTCCATGCCGCGCACCGTCGGCAGGATGATTTCGCGCATCACGCGCGCGTGCAGTTGCGGCGTGACGATAGGCGCGGGCGAATATGCGCCCATGCCACCCGTGTTCGGGCCCTTGTCGCCGTCGAGCAGGCGTTTGTGATCCTGGCTCGATGCCAGCGGCAACACATGCTTGCCATCCACCATGACGATGAACGACGCTTCCTCGCCCGCCAAAAACTTTTCGATCACGACGCGCGCGCCCGCATCGCCCAACTTGTTGTCGGCCAGCATGGAATCGATGGCGGCATGCGCTTCTTCCGTGCTCGTCGCCACGACGACGCCTTTGCCTGCCGCGAGTCCGTCCGCTTTGATGACGATCGGTGCGCCTTTCGCGTCGACGTAGGCGTGCGCGGCAGCGGTGTCCGAGAAGGTTTCGTATTCGGCGGTCGGAATGTTGTGGCGCTTCATGAACGCCTTGGCGAAGTTCTTCGAGCTTTCGAGCTGCGCGGCTTCCTTCGACGGCCCGAAAATCTTCAGTCCGCGCGAACGGAACAGATTGACGATGCCCGCCGCCAGCGGCGCTTCCGGCCCCACCAGCGTGAACGCGACGTTTTCCTGTTCGACGAAATCGGTGAGGGCGGCCGGGTCCGTGATGTCGACGTTGCGCAGACGCTCGTTCTGCGCGGTGCCGCCATTGCCCGGCGCAACATAGACGATCTGCACGCGCGGCGATTGCGCGAGCTTCCAGGCCAGCGCATGTTCGCGGCCGCCGGCACCGACGACGAGTAACTTCATTTGAATCCCCGGAAAATTATGTAAAAGCGGACGGCTTGCCGTGCCGGATGACGCACGGCCGGCGCAACAAGTCAGATGGCAGCTCGCGCGGTGATTGGCTGCGCCACGCGCCCTCTGACATCAAGCGAAAGCCGTTCCATCGTCGGATGAAATGGCCAACTCGCTACTCGTCGTTGATCGCGGCGTTTGTATAGACTTCCTGCACGTCGTCGAGATTTTCCAGCGCGTCGAGCAATTGCTGCATTTTCACTGCGTCGTCGCCGCTGAATTCGACTTCCGTTTGCGGTTTCATCGTCACTTCGGCGAGTTCGGCCTTGAAGCCGGCGGCTTCGAGCACGTCCTTCACCTTCTGGAAATCGTTGGGCGGGCAGATCACTTCCATGCTGCCGTCCTCGTTCGTCACCACGTCGTCCGCGCCGGCTTCGAGCGCGGCGTCCATCAGCTTGTCTTCCGGCGTGCCGGGCGCGAACAGGAACTGGCCAACGTGATCGAACATGAACGACACCGAGCCGTCCGTGCCCATGTTGCCGCCGAACTTCGAGAATGCGTGGCGCACTTCCGCGACCGTGCGCGTGCGGTTGTCCGTCATAGTGTCGACGATGATCGCCGCGCCGCCGATGCCATAGCCTTCGTAGCGGGTTTCTTCATAGTTCGCGCCGTCCACGCTGCCGACGCCGCGCTGAATGGCGCGGTTGATGTTGTCCTTCGGCATGTTGGCGTCGTACGCCTTGTCGATGGCCATACGCAGACGCGGGTTCGAGTCCACTTCGCCGCCCATACGCGCCGCGACCTGGATTTCCCTGATCAGACGCGTCCAGACCTTGCCTTTCTTCGCGTCGGCCGCGGCTTTCTTATGCTTGATGTTGGCCCATTTCGAATGACCCGCCATTACCTTTCTCCATCGCGCGAGGCCGAAGGCCGCGCCAAGTGTGCTGTAGTGCTGTGTATTTGTCTGTGTCCGTGCCGCGGCGCAGGGAACTGGCGCGGCGGGCAGCTTCACGCGTTTTCATGACGCGTGGGAGCCGATTAGAGACAGATTGTAATTTTATCATGGCGGCACGTCCGGGCATGACCGTGTGGACAGCACGGACGCCGAAAATGCGCCGGAAAGCGGCCGAATCGCAGCGAAATCGGGGCGATTCGTGCAAAACCGATGTTGTACGACGTGTCGTAAACGCAAACCGCCGCGCTTTCTCGGCGCAGCGGCGCGTGTCGCGGCTAAAGCGAAAATGTCGGTTCTTGGTGCCGAACAGCCGATCGCCCGCATCGACCAGACCGGGAACGATGTACGCGTAAATCGTCCAGATGCGAACCTAGGGACGCGACATACAGCTTCACGTTCGGATGCGCGTCCTGGAACACTTTCACGCCCTCGGGCGCGGCGACCAGCGCCACGAAGATGATGTTGTCGTCCCGCACGTTGCGGCGCTTCATCACGTCGACGGCGTGGACGGCGGAATTGCCGGTGGCGACCATCGGATCGCAGAGGATGAACAGGCGGTCTTCGAGATCGGGCGGGCGGCGCATGAGATACTCGATCGGCTTGTGATCTTCCGCGCGATACACGCCGATATACCCCACACGTGCCGACGGAATCAGATCGAGCAGTCCGGTCCGATAGCCAACGCCCGCGCGCAGCACCGGCACGATGGCGAGCTTCTTGCCGGCGATAACGGGCGAGTCGATTTCGACCAGCGGCGTGGCGACGTGGCGCGTAGTGAGCGGCAGATTGCGGATGATTTCATAACCCATCAGCAGCGTGATTTCCCGCAGCAATTCGCGGAACGTGCGCGTGGACGTGTCCTTGTCGCGCATGTGCGTGAATTTGTGGAATCAGCGGGTGATCGCAGATGAAGAGATTGGGGAAGCGGCTGTCTTGTTTCGCGGATCGCGCGCGCGAGGCGCGCGTCCTGCTGGGTGAAGTGCGTCGTGGCGACAGTTTACAGCCCGCGCGACCCTAAGAAGATTCGCATGCGAAGGCCAACGAGCCGCGCCCCGGCGTTGCCGCCCCGATTCTTCTAGAATGAATGCGCGAGAGACGTTGCAAACATTCACGCATGACTTGGGAGGACGCACGATGGATATGGGAATCGCGGGCCGCACGGCGCTCGTGTGCGCGGCGAGCAAGGGTTTGGGACGCGGCTGCGCCGAAGCGCTCGCAGCGGAAGGCGTGAATCTCGTCATCACGGCGCGCACGACTGAAACGCTCGAAGCGACCGCCGCGCATATCCGCGCGCAATACGGCGTAAAGGTCAAGACGGTCGCCTGCAACATCACTACGCCCGAAGGCCACGACGCGGTGCTCGCCGCGTGCCCGCAGCCCGACATCCTCGTCAACAATGCAGGCGGCCCGCCGCCGGGCGACTTCCGCAGCTTCACGCGCGATATGTGGTGTGGATCAAGGCGCTCGAAGGCAACATGCTGACGCCCATCGAACTGATGAAGCGCACCATCGACGGGATTATCGGGCGCGGCTTCGGGCGCATCGTAAATATCACGAGTTCGTCGGTGAAGGCGCCGATCGATGTGCTCGGCCTGTCCAACGGCGCGCGCTCCGGGTTGACGGGCTTCGTCGCGGGTGTGGCGCGAAAGGTCGCATCGACGGGCGTGATCATCAACAATCTGCTGCCGGGCACGTTCGATTACCGACCGCATCGCCGTGACCATGGGAGCGCAGGCGAAGACGCAGAACGTGTCTATCGACGAAATCCGGGAGCGTCGCGCGCAGAGTCTGCCGGCGGGGCACTTTGGCACGCCGGACGAGTTCGGCAAGGCATGCGCGTTTCTTTGCAGCGTGCATGCGGGCTACATCACCGGTCAGAACTGGCTAATCGATGGCGGCACTTATCCCGGCACGTACTGAACCAACTCACTGGAGACCTCAAGCGATGACCAAGATAATCCGTTTCGACAAGGCAGGCGGCCCGGAAGTGATGAAGTGGGTCGATGTCAACGTAGGCGAGCCGGGCAAGGGCGAAATCCGCGTGAAGCATCATGCGGTCGGCCTGAATTTCATCGATGTGTATTTCCGCACCGGCCTCTATCCGATGCCGCTTCCCGGCGGTCTCGGCATGGAAGCCGCGGGCGAAGTGACGGCGGTCGGCAAGGGCGTCACGCAGTTCAGGCCGGGCGATCGGGTGGCGTATGCGTCGCGTCCGCCGGGCGCGTATGCTGAAGAGCGCGTGATGGCGGCGGATTACGTCGTCAGGCTGCCGGATGCCATCGGTTATGAAGATGCCGCGTCGATCATGCTGCAAGGGCTGACGGCGCAATATCTGCTACGACGGACATATCAGGTGAAAGCGGGCAATACCGTGCTGATTCACGCGGCGGCGGGCGGCGTCGGCATGCTCGCATGCCAGTGGGCGAAGGCGTTGGGCGCGACGGTCATCGGCACGGTGGGATCGGACGAGAAAGCGGAACTAGCGAAGGCGCATGGCTGCGATCATCCGATCGTCTACACGCGCGAGAACTTCACGCAGCGCGTGCGCGAAATCACCAACGGCGCCGGCGTTCCGGTCGTCTACGATTCCATTGGCAAGGACACGTATATCGCCTCGCTCGATTGCCTTTCGCCGCTCGGCCTGTTCGTGAGCTTCGGCAATTCGTCCGGCCCGGTGCCGCCGATCGATTCCTCCGAACTCGCCGGACGCGGCTCGCTGTTCTTCACGCGGCCTACGCTATTCAGCTACATCGCCAAACGCAGCGATCTTGATACGATGGCCGCCGAGTTGTTCGACGTCGTCGCATCGGGCAAGGTCAAGACGAACGTGCGCCAACGTTATGCGCTGTCGGATGCCGCCAAAGCGCATGAAGACCTCGAAACGCGCAAGACGACCGGCTCGACCATTTTCCTGCCTTGAGAGTTCGAATTACTCGAACTTGGCAACCGTCGTTCTGATCGAAGACGAGAAGCAGAATCGCCGCTTCGTGCGCGTGTCGCTGGAAACGCAGGGCATGACCGTGCACGAAGCGGAGACCGGCAAGCAAGGTCTCGTCGAAGCAGCGACGCGCAAGCCGGATCTCGTCGTCATCGATCTGGGTGTGCCTGATACGAACGGCATCGACGTGATTCGGGAACTGCGAAGCTGGACGGAGTTGCCGATCATTGTGTTGTCGGCGCGCATGAGGAAGAGCAGAAAGTCGCTGCCTTGATGCGGGCGCGGACGATTATCTCGGCGTCTCCGAACTGATGGTGCGCATTTGCGGCGGTGCAATCAGGCATCGGCGAGTGACACGCCTGTTGTTATGTTCGGCGATGTACATGTCGATCTGGCCATGCGGCGCGTCATGCGCAATGGCGAGAACGTGCATCTAACGCCGATCGAATATCGCCTGCTATCGACGCTCGTGCGACATGCAGGGCGCGTGCTGACGCATCGGCAATTGCT
The DNA here is from genome assembly GCA_001045575.1 of Candidatus Burkholderia pumila. GTDB lineage: Bacteria > Pseudomonadota > Gammaproteobacteria > Burkholderiales > Burkholderiaceae > Caballeronia > Caballeronia pumila. The sequence continues at coordinate 16,433 of LELG01000009.1, read as the reverse complement.
GCTGGACGTGTGGGGGCCGGTCAATGCTGCGTATCTACATGGCGCATCTGCGGCAAAAGCTCGAACGCGATGCCGCGCAGCCCGAGTTCATCGTGACGAAAATGGGCGTGGGTTACCGGCTGGTCGGTGTGGCCTGATGCATCGTTTCGAGCACGGCATCGATCGTCATGTCGCCGTCGACGAAACCGATTACCCGATTGCGGGCGTCGAGCGTGATGCAGCGCCGCGCAAGTTGCGCGACGGTATCGCGTGAGACAGCCGGCTTCACGAAAGTATTTTCATCCGCCAGCGCAATGCCGCCGCGCGCGTGTTTGTCCGACAACGGCCCTGGCCGCAAAATCACGAACGGCACGCCGCGTTTGAAGACATACGCATCGGCTTCGCGCATGAAGCGCGAAGCCGATGCGTTCCGGATAATAACGCCGACAACGCGCTCACCACGACGATCTGCTGCACACGCCTGCGTTTCGCGTAATCGGCGGTGCGCATGACCGCGTCGCAATCGATCGCGCGTTCCTCGTGGATACCTTCCGTTTCCGCCGATCCCGCCGCATAGACCACGTGCGTGATGTCGTCGAACACATGGGAGAAGTCGTGGTTCAGATCGCCGAGCGCGATCTCCGCGCCCATCGCCGCGAATTCGCTTTTGTGCGCGGACTTGCGCAGCAGCGCGCGAAACGAAATGGCTTCGTCATGCAGACGCCGCGCGATCAGCCCGGCCCGTGCGGCCGTGCGCTCCGATCAGCAGAACTTTCATCTGTTGCATCGCGTTTGCCTCCGCGCATCGATGTGCGGATACGCTATGCTTTTTCGCGCTGCTTGCCATCGGGGCTTGCATGAAAAAAACGCGCCGCGGACGATGCTGCGCGCACCATGTTTCACTCCGCCGTCGCGGGTCTTCTGCCGCCATGACGACGCGCCTGCCGCTTTTCCGACCAGATGCGGAACCGGTCCATGTAGATAGAGATAAACGACCGGCGTCGTATAAAGCGTCAGCATCTGACTGACGATCAACCCGCCGACGATGGCGATCCCCAGCGGGGCAGGCATCTCCGACCCTTCGCCCGTGCCGAACGCAAGCGACAGCGCGCCGAGCAGGGCAGCGGCGGTCGTCATCATGATCGGGCGGAAACGCAGCAGACACGCTTCCTCGATGGCGTCGCGCGGCGTCTTCGCACCGTGGCGCGTCGCTTCGATGGCGAAGTCCACCATCATGATCACGTTCTTCTTGACGATGCCGATCAGCAAGATTGCCGCAATGAACGCGATGATGCTGAACTCCGTCTTGAAGAGCAACAGCGCCAGCAGCGCGCCGATGCCCGCGGACGGCAGCGTCGAGAGAATCGTGATCGGATGGATGTAGCTCTCGTACAAAATGTCCAGCACGATATACATCGCCGCAAGTGCCGCCGCGACGAGAATGGGCAGCGACGCGACCGATTGCTGGAACGCCTGCGCCGTGTCCTGGAAGCTGCTGTGAATGGTCTGCGGCATGCCGATTTCGGCCATGGTTTCATAGATGACATTGGTGGTGGCGTCTGACAGCGGACTTGCCCGGCGGCAGGTTGAACGAGATCGTCGAGGCGACGAACCGGCTCTGGTGATTCACCGACAGCGGCGTATTCCCCGGCCCGAACCTGGCGATGGCGGAAAGCGGCACCATCGTTTCCTTCGACGTCGACACCGCCGCGCCCGAAGACGAACTCGACTTACCGCTCGCCGCGATGGCGTTCGTCGCCGAGTTCTTCACGGCGGCAAGCGCGAGCGCCGCGTTGGCGTCCGTGCTACTGGTCGCCGTGCTCGTGGACGTGGACGCAACCGGAGTCGTCGTGGATTGCGTCGATGCCGAAACCGCTTGCCGTGCCGCTCGACGTGCTGATCCAGATTTGCTTGAGCATCTCCGGGTCTTGCCAGTACTTCGGCGCGAGTTCCATGACGACGCGATACTGCGACAGCGGGTTATAGATGGTCGAAACCTGCCGCTGGTCGAACGCGTCGTAAAGCGTGTTGTCGATCTGCGCGGGCTTGATGTTCAGCCGCGCCGCCGTAGTAGCGCGGTCGAACGTGACCATGGCTTCGAGACCGCCTTGCTGCTGGTCGGAGTTGACGTTGACCAGTTCGGGGCGCTTTGCAGTGCATCGGTGAGAATCAGCCCCCACTTGTACAGGTCTGCCATCGTGTCCGACAGCAGCGTGAACTGATACTGCGCGTTCGACTGCCTTCCGCCGATGCGAATGTCCTGCACGCCCTGAAGGAAGGTGCGCGCGCCAGCGACATCCGCGAACGGCTTGCGCAGGCGGTTGATGACGGCATCGGCGGAAACCTTGCGCTCGCTCTTCGGCTTGAGCGAAATGAACATGAAGCCCGAGTTGGTCGAGCGCCCGCCGGTAAATCCCGCAATGCTTTCTACAGCCGGATCCGCTTCGACGATCTTCATCATCTCCGAGAACGTGCCTTTCATCGCCTGGAACGACGTGCTCTGATCCGCCTGAATTCCGCCGATGATGCGTCCCGTGTCCTGCTGCGGGAAGAATCCCTTCGGCACGATGACGTACAGATAACCGTTGAGCACGATGGTCACGACCAGCGACAGCAGCACCAGCAACGGATGCCGCAACGACCAGCCGAGCGGGCGCGCATACGCGTTCTGCAGTCGCGTGAACGGTGTTCAAGCCACTGCGCGATGCGGCCTTCCTCGCGCTTCTGATGCGGCTTTTGCAGCAGGCGCGAGCACATCATCGGTGTAACGGTGAGCGAGACGACCAGCGACACGGCAATGGCCAGCGACAGCGTCAGCGCGAACTCACGGAACAGCCGTCCGATGATGCCCGGCCATTAGCAGAATGGGCAGGAACACGGCGACCAGCGAAATGTTCATCGACACGACGGTGAAGCTGATCTCGCGTGCGCCTTGCAGCGCGGCCTACCTTCGCGGCACGCCGTTTTCGACATGCCGAGAGATGTTTTCGAGCACAACGATGGCGTCATCCACGACGAAGCCCGTAGCGATGGTCAGCGCCATCAGCGAGAGATTGTCGAGCGAGAAGCCGAGCAGATACATGGCCGCGAATGTGCCGATGATCGAGATGGGCACGGCGACGCTCGGAATGAGCGTTGCGCGCCAGTTGCGCAGGAACAGGAACACAATTATCACAACGAGGCCGACGGCGATCACGAGCGGCGCTTCCGTGTCGTGCAGCGAGGCGCGGATGGTGGTCGAGCGGTCGGCTGTCGGCGTGATCTTGACGTCGGCGGGCAGGGCGGCCTGCAACTGCAGCACCATCGCTTTGACGCGGTCGATCGTCTCGATGATGTTCGCGCCAGGCTGGCGATACAGGATCATCAGCACCGCGCGCTGATTGTTGACGAGGCCGAGATTGCGCAGGTCTTCGACGGAATCGACGACTTCGCCCACGTCCGACAGCTTCACCGCCGCGCCATTCCAGTACGCGACGACGAGATCCTTGTACTGCGACGCCTTGCTCGCCTGATCGTTGGTGTAGAGCTGGACGTGCGTACCCTTGAACTCGATCGAACCTTTGGGACTGTTCGCATTCGCCGATGCCAGCGCCGCGCGCACATCTTCAAGCCCGATGCTGTAGTGAAACAGCGTGCCCGGTTCCAGGTCGACGCGCACCGCCGGATTCGCGGAACCGCTGACATCGACTTCGCCGACGCCCGGCACCGTCGAGAGCGTTTGCTGCAGGACGGTCGCCGCGGAGTCGTAGAGCGAACCCGCCGTGCGCGTGGGCGAGGAGAGCGCGAGCACGAGAATGGGCGCGTCGGCAGGATTGATCTTGTGATAGCTCGGGTTCTGGCGCAGTGACGTGGGCAGGTCCACGCGCGCGACGTTGATGGCGGCCTGCACGTCGCGCGCGGCGCCGTCGATGTCGCGGTTCAGGCCGAATTGCAGCGTGATGCGCGTGCGGCCGACCGAACTCATCGACGTCATTTCGCTCACATCGGCGATGGTGCCAAGGTGCCGCTCCAGTGGACTCGCCACGCTCGTCGCCACGGTTTTCGGGCTCGCGCCCGGCAGCGACGCCTGCACGGAAATGGTCGGAAAATCGCCCTGCGGCAACGGCTCGACCGGCAACTCACGAACGCGAACATGCCCGCGAGCGCGATGCCGATCGCAAGCAGCGTCGTTGCGACAGGCCGGTTGATGAAGAGGCGCGACAGGTTCATCGCTTTAAGCCTCGTCATTCGCCGGACGCGACGAATTGATGTGATGCCCGAAGCGCGCGCAGTTTGCGGCTCAGCGATTCGAAGTCGAGATAAATCACCGGCGTGGTGAACAGCGTCAGCAACTGCGACACAATCAGGCCGCTGACAATCGCAATGCCCAGCGGCCTGCGCAAAATTCTGAACCCGCGCCCCAGCCAAGCATGAGCGGCAGCGCACCGAGGAGCGCTGCCATCGTCGTCACGAGAATGGGGCGGAAGCGCAGCAGACACGCCTGGAAGATCGCGTCGCGCGGCGACTTGCCGCCTTCGCGTTCGGCTTCGAGCGCGAAGTCGATCATCACGATCGCGTTCTTTTTCACGATACCGATCAAGAGCACGATGCCGATGATCCCGATGATGTCCAGATCGTTGCCGGTAGTCGTCAGCGACAACAGCGCGCCGACGCCCGCGGACGGTAGCGTGGACAGAATAGTGATCGAATGGATGAAGCTCTCGTACAGTACGCCGAGCACGGTATACATCGTCACAATGGCCGCGAGAATCAAAAACAGCTCGTTCGACAGCGATGTCTGGAACGCCAGCGCCGCGCCCTGGAAGCGAATCTGGAACGAAGCAGGCAAGCCAATGTCGGTCTTTGCCTGCTTGATGGCCTTTACCGCCGCGCCGAGCGACGCGCCCTTCGCCAGAGTGAACGAGACGGTCGTCGCCGGGAATTGTCCGAGGTGCGTGACGAGCAGCGGCGCGGCGCGCTCATGGAACTTGGCGATGGACGACAGCGGCACTTGTCCGTTCGACGCGGTGAATAGATGCCGTTCAGAATCTCGCTGTAATGCGCGTCTGACGGCTCGGATTCGATAATCACGCGGTACTGGTTCGACTGCGTGAAGATGGTTGAAATGATGCGCTGGCCGAAGGCATCGTAAAGCGCGTTATCCACCGTCGCGGGCGTGATGCCCGCGCCGCTGTCGGCCGGTCGATCTCGATATACACGGACTGGCCGTTCTGCTGAAGGTCCGTTGCGACATCGGTGAGGATGTCCGTGTGCTGAAGCTTCTCGACCAGCTTCGGCCCCCCATTCCGCGAATTCAGCCGAGTTCGGGTCCGTCAGCATGAACTGATACTGCGTGGGATTGACGGTGGAGTCGATCGTCAGATCCTGAACCGGCTGCAGGTACAGCCTGATGCCCGAGATGTCCGACACTTCGCTCTGAATGGTGCGGATGATTTCGCTCGACGTGTTGCTGCGGTCGTCGCGCGGCTTCAGGTTAATGAGCATGCGCCCGCTGTTGAACGTGATATTCGTCCTATCCACGCCGATGAACGATGTCAGGCTTTCCACGTCTGGACTCTGAAGAATCTTCCTGGCCAGCGCCTGCTGCTGTTTGGCCACGGCCTGATACGAAGCCGCCTGCGGCGCTTGCGTGATCGCCTGGATCACGCCGGTATCCTGCGTCGGGAAAAAGCCCTTCGGAATGTAGATGTAGAGCAGGGCGGTGAGGATCAGCGTCAGCAAGAACACGATCAGCGTCGCGGCCTGACACGCCAGTACCCATTCCAGCGCGACGGCATAACGCCCGATCACATAATCGATGAACTGATGCGCGCGCGCCTCGAAACGCTTGCTCTCCTTCGGCGGTGTGTGACGCAGGAGCTTGGCGCACATCATGGGTGGGTACGAGCGTGAGCGACACGACCGCTGAAATAACGATGGTCACCGCCAGCGTAATGGCGAATTCGTGGAACAGGTGGCCGACGACATCGCCCATGAAGAGCAGCGGAATGAGCACCGCGATCAGCGAAAACGTCAGCGAAATGATGGTGAAGCCGATCTGCTTCGAGCGGCGGCTCGCCTTCCTCGACATAACGCGCGATGTTCTCGATTATCACAATGGCGTCATCCACGACAAAGCCTGTTGCGATGGTCAGCGCCATCAGCGAAAAATTGTCGAGCGAGAAGCCGCACAGATACATGACCGCGAGCGTGCCGACGAGCGACAGCGGCACCGACAGGCTGGGAATGATGGTCGCGTAGACGTTGGCGAAGAACAGGTAAATGACCAGCACTACCAGCACGACGGACAGCGCGAGTTCGAATTGCAAGTCGCGCACGGATGCGCGGATGGTCGTGGTGCGGTAGCAGCTTCTTGATGCTGTCCACGACCTGAATGATGTTCGCGCCCGGCTGGCGCTGCACGTTCAAAATAATCGCGGGCGTGGAATCGACCCACGCATCTAGCTTTGTGTTCTCTGGTCCCTGAACGATGGTCGCCACGTCGGTTAGCATCACCGGCCGGCCATTGCGATACGCGACGGCGGCGCTTTTGCTTTTATATGCGTCGGCATCAGTGAGCTGATCGTTCGCGTTGATGGTGTAAGCGCGCGACGGGCCGTCGAAATTGCCCTTCGGCGTATTGACCGTTGAGATTGGAAATGGTCGTGCGCAGATCGTCGATATTCAGGCCCGTACGATGCCAGCGTCCACGTGTTCGCCTGAATGCGCACGGCCGGCCTGATTGCCCCCGCTGACCGACACGAGACCCACGCCCGCGACCTGCGAAATCTTCTGCGTGAGACGCGTGTCCGCGAGACCCTGAACCTGCGTGAGCGGCAGCGTTTTCGAACTGACGGCGAGCGTCATGATCGGCGCGGCGGCGGGATTGACCTTCGCGTAAATCGGTGGTGCGGGAAGATCGGAAGGCAGCAGATTGCCCACCGCGTTGTGATCGCGGCCTGCACTTCCTGTTCGGCTATATCGAGCGGCAAATCCAGCGAAAATTGCAGCGTAATGACCGATGCGCCCGCCGAACTCTGCGACGACATTTGATTCAGGCTCGCCATCTGGCCGAACCGCTTTTCGAGCGGTGCGGTGACGCTGGACGTCATCACATCGGGCGATGCGCCCGGATAGAACGTCTGCACCTGCATGGTCGGATAGTTGACGGCAGGCAGCGCGGACAGCGGCAGAAAGCGCAGCGCGACGAGACCGACCAGCATGATCACCGCCATCAGCAGCGCCGTGCCGACCGGACGCAGAATAAAGAAGAGGCGAGACGGATTCATATTTTACGCTTAATTCGATTGCTGATGGCGATGACGATGCATGCCCGACGCAGCGGAAGCAACGGATGCGCCTGACGCACCCGAAGCCGCCTTCGGTTTGTCCGCCGGAATTATGATCTTCGCGCCTTCCTTCAGGTGGTCGGAACCGTCGATCACCACGCGCTCGCCACCTGCAAGCCGGATTTGATGCTGGTGCGTTCGCCATCGACGGGAACGGGATCGGTTTTGACGTTGCGCACGGCCACCGTATTGTCGTCCTTCACGACTACACGAACGCGCCCGACGAGCCGTTCAGCACCGCCGAAGTCGGCACGATGGTCGCGTTCTTGATGACATCGACGAGCAACTTCGTGTTCACGAACTGATTAGGGAAGAGGCCGAGGCCTTTGTTATCGAACGTTGCGCGCGCCTTGACGGTGCCCGTGGTCGTGTCGATCTGGTTGTCAACCGTTTCCAGGAAGCCGAATGCCAGCGCGGTGGTGTTCGCGCGGTCGTACGCGGTAACCGACATCTTCGTGTCCGCGTGCAGCGGCTTGAGAATGGCGCTGAGATTGTCTTCGGATGTCGTGAAGATGATGCTGATCGGCTGCAATTGCGTGATGACGACGACGCCGTTCGTGTCGCCCGTGGTCACGTAATTCCCGGATCGACCTGCCGCAAGCCGACACGCCCCGATACCGGCGCGGTGAGGCGCGCGTAGGTCAGATCGAGGTAGGTATCGACATTGGCCTAATCGGACTTCACCGCGCTTTCGTATTGCTTGATGAGCGAGGCTTGCGTATCGACCTGTTGTTTGGCGATGGAATCCTGCGAGAGCAGAGTCTGATAGTGCTGCAAATCCAGACGCGCGGTTTGCAACAACGCCTGATCCCGCGCGAGTGTGCCTTCGGCGTTGCGCAGCGAGATTTCGTACGGACGCGGATCGATCTGCGCAAGGAAATCGCCTTTCTTCATCATCTGGCCTTCCTGAAACGCGACTTGCGTCAGGATGCCGTTCAGTTGCCTCTGACCGTGACATTCGCCAGCGGTGTGACCGTTCCCAGCGAATTGATGACAACCGGCATCTCACCTTGAGTGACACCTGCCACATGCACCGGTTGCGGCATGTGCATGTTTATCGGATTTCCTCCGCCACGGCGTCCGCCCTGACGTGCATCCTGTTGCGTGCCGAGGCCGCTGGCGGTTCCGCGATTCCACGGATGCCACCACACGATGGCTCCCGCGACGATCAGCACGGCCACCACGAGCAGCACGATGCGCCGGCGGCGTGGCGGTGTGTCCGTTATAAGAGGGGAGGGAGCGGGCGTTTTGTACGGCTGCTCTTGCGGATTTTTTTGGTCGTCCATCGGGGTTCGCTGGCTGTCTTTCGAATCTGTTACATGGCGCGGATGGGCGGGAGCGCGAGGAAGCGAGGAAATCAGGCATGCTCAGAATGCGCTAAGCAATCGCAAGGCCGTTTCACTATCGAGCGCGCGGTCGCCAGGTCCCGGTCGCGCGAAGCATGATGCTACGTCCCACACCCAGACCCGTCCACCGGTCATTCTTTCGGCTGGTTACGACTGTTACACGCGGCGCCATCTTAAACGATAGCTAAGCCGAGTGCCGCAACATGGCCGTATGGATAAGGTTCGGTGCAGGCGTAATTATCTGCCGAAGGCCGCCGCGTGCGTTCCGCCGATTTCGCGCGCGATGTCCGAAACGCAATCGATCAACGCAGATGCCACGATGTCGACCAGCACCTCGCGCGCCGCGCCGCCGCAGCTGACCGCATAACGTTCTTCCGACGGCCCGACGAAGCCCGCCGCGATCGCGTTGAGGTCGTGATACCATTCGCCCATCGAAATTGGCGAAACCGTTGCGGCGGCGCGTCTCTTAGAGGCCGTGTTTAGGCCGTTGGCGATAGCAGGCCAATCGTCGCCCGACGCGATTTGCAGGCTCGTGATGAGCGATTCCCGTTCGTCCCTCTGGCAGCACGGAAAAGATACGCGCGCGCCCGACCGACGTGCGGCTCATATCCATATGCGCCCGCCGATTTCCAGCCGGTCGCGCACCGCGAGATGTACCGACAACCCCGTCTGTTCAGCTAGGGCAATCAAAAAGAGGGCCGCGCGAACGCGAATGTCGAAATTGTGTAAGAATCCGTTGCTCAGTTCGAGCATGGATGCGGTCAGCACAAAGCGTTCGCTGTCCGGCAGTCGCAAGAACAATCCGCGGCATTGACCAGCGTCGCCGTGATGCGCGACACCGTGGGCTTGGGAATGCCGGTCTATTCCGTCAATTCGCGGTTACTGACGGACGCATCCGCAGTGGCAATTCGACGAAGCACGTCGAGCTCGCGTGCAAGCGCGGTGACTTCCTCGCCTTCTTTCTCCCGAACGCGGCCCGGCGGTGAATCGTTTGGCGTAGTCATTTAGTTTTTTGTAAAACATCGTTTCGAATAAGACTGCAACGGGATTTTATTCGGACAAACCTGAATACTTGCAAAGCATGCAAGCCTTCGGTTTCAGAGGCAGTCGGTATGAAACTTTTTTACCGTGCCACTACGATCCCGAGCCTTGGGCACTTGTTCGGTCTTGGAAATGTTGCTTGACTCGGGCAGCGATCCCAGAAAAAATGGAACCTAATTTCGAAAGCAATGAATGACGTGCACTGGCTGCTTCCTCCGTTCCATTCCTTCGACACCGTTTTTTAGATTTTAGCACGGCCCTCGGAATGGCTAGAACTTTGCAACTGATGCACGATCTGGCAGACGCCTTACTCACCTTTGATTTAATGCATTCCGCGTGACTTTTATAACGCTGCTTATTATGTTTCGGCGTACATATTTGACGGCCGCGTTGAAAGGCCCAATGCGCGGCGCGCAACCAGAGCGAGTGAGACACAGGAAAGCGCGTTGAAGAGAAATAACCCGTGCGGGCCGACGAGTTCATCAATGCGGAAGCAAGCGCCGGTCCGATCATCCCGCCGAGCAAAAAAAGCATGAGCAGTACAGCTGAAATTGCGACGCGCAAATGCGCTTCCGTCCGGTCATATACATGCGACACGATCAGCCCGTATTGCGTGAACATGACGGCGACATAAGCCAGCATGCCGCACCACGTCACGATACGGAAATCGAAGAAAAAAGCACGATGCTCAGGCATGCTGAAGTCGATGCCGTGAGAAAGACCAGACGGCGGTCGACGCGGTCGGAGAGACGGCCCATTGGCCATTGCGGCAGGAGCGCTGATTGCCGCGGCCGCAATTGAGAATTGCTGGCCGCCCGCGCCCACGTTCAGCAGAAACTGGCCCGAGCCGACGGCGAGATAGTTGATCGCGGCAGACGAGCCGAAGACCTGCCCGCGCTGCTCGTTCTCGACCGTGCCGTTGAGCCAGCTTTCGATTGATGTGTCAGGCCCATGAACGCGAAGCCGGTCAGCAGCCGCACGATGCCGAGCGTCCACGGCGACTACGTCGCGCCGAACGCGAGCGCAAAAATGATGGCGGCGGCAGAACGCCACGAAAATCCGGTGCTGCCCGATCCGGTCGATCAGCCGCCGGTTGACTACCGCGCCGAGAATAAAGCCGCCGTAGTAGCACGACTGAATGAGACCGGCGAGCCGCGTCCGAATAAGCCCGATTCGATGACGCGCAGCGGGATCAGCGTCTGGAACAGGCCGTTGCCAGTGACGAGCAGGGCTAGCTCAGCAGCAAGCCCGCCAGCGCCGATACGTGCCCGTCTTGCTGCGCGGAGACGTGGAAGGGGCGCGGGCGGCGGCGTTTGCCGGCCCAGCAGCTTGGCTTCCGAAAGCGGCCCCGTGCGTACGACGGTCGATGGCTCAGGAGCGGCTTAGTCATGTGTTTCTCGATGTTGTTCTGAATCTTCCTGCGATGGCTGGGTCACCAGTTCATCGGGCAATTCGTCCGCGTTCTTCGACATGAAACCTTCTTTGATAAACAAGCCTGGTATCGATGCAGCGCCCGAGGATGATACCGTCAAAGGCGCTGTCGGATCGATCGGCAAGTCGGTTCAGGCCATGTCGAAGACGCGTCAGCGATGGTGACGCGTCACGTAGTCAGCGCCGGACTCGTCGAGATGGCCTTCCAGTACGTGAACCAACGTCCTGCGAACATGCCCGCGATCATGCCCGATACCGTTGCGCCGATCGTATGTCCCGAGCGCTGCAATATCCGTCGCCGTCGCCATCTCGAAGCCGAGCCAGAACTTGATGCCGAAAGTGGCGAGAATCAGCGTCAGCGGCATAACAGAGCCGGGCAGCAGCATCACCGTGCGCGCAATCGGATCGATGACGAAGCGCGTGCGGCTCTCCTGAAACATGCCCGCCGCGACGCCCGCGATCAGGCCGGCGGATCCACATCACGCCGTCGCTCCAGCCCGCCAACGGCGAATGTGCCAGATGCGCGATGCCCATGCCCGCGAAGATAATCGGCATGATGGCGAGCTTCGACAGCGGCGCGGTGTTGGCGTTCATCGCCTTGACGCTGCGATAGAGCAAATAGATGAACAGCGCCCAGACTCAGGTCGGCGTGCCGTAAATGATGTCTGCAGGTGTCATGTCCGTCTCCCGTTTTGATTGGTCAGCGATGCCGTATCGATGCAACGCATGGTAGGGAGCCTGAATTAGCTGCGAATGAGCCGGGCCGGGCGCAAAAAAGGGCGGAGAACCGCCCTGACATGACACGCATGACACGCGCCGTCAGAAGCTCAGCAGAGATCCGTGAACACGCGGCGCCGACGCTGCAGGCGCTTGCCGAGAATGATCTAGTAGATGCTCGCGATCAGCAGCAGCGCGGCGACAGCCAGCACGAAAAGCAGAGAGATACGTTCCGGCGAGGCTGGCTGGTGCCGATCAGCAAGGCAGCGAAAAATGCGATGCCCGCCTGATAGTAAGAGCGTTTGGCCAGATTGCGACGCATGCGATGCGTGGTGAAGCGGGAGACCGGGACGCGAGTGAACGGCTCGAACAGCGTCAGCCCCGCGACGAGGGCGATAGAGAGATTCATAAAGAACATGGCGGGATACTTCGATGTGGGATGAGCAAGATTTGTGCCGACTATATTTCAAGCGGAAGTGTCTCAAAACCAGAAGTCTCCTAAATGTCGATGTAGAGGAAACGCTCTATTTCATCGTTTTTCCAAGGACGCCGCACGCCCGATATGACCTGAAAAAGGAGGCGGCTGTGCGGCGGCGTATCATTGCCGCAATTTCGAGATGTGAAGGGCAACACCATGCGAATGACACCTGTCACCCGAATCGCGCTGGCGCTGACGGCGCTGGGCATTCTAGCGGCGTGCGAAAAGCGCGATGCAACGGCCGGCCAGGCCGCGAGCGCGTTCAACAACCTGGCGACTCAGACCGGCCAGAAATTCGATCAGGCGACGAGCTACGTCGGTCAGAAGGTCGATACCGCGAAGCAGAGCGAGCAGCGTCGCAAGGTTCGGGCGCTGGTTCGACAAGCGATTCACGCAGTTCGCGCACCGAGTACGACAAGTAGCGCGGCAGAACAGGCGCTTTCGCGGCATGTCGCGCCGCTAACATTCGGTTACACCGGTTCGGGCGGCGGGCGAGACGCAGTCGCTAAACTGGCGGTCTCTCAAAAATCGAAACCTTCATGAAATCACACAAGCTCGCGCGAGACGGCGCGCTCGCGATCGCCGGAATCGTCGCGATTTTCCGTCAGGTCCTGCTGGCGCTGTTGGCCGCCGCACTGACCGCCTCCATGGCGCAGGCCGCGCCCGCGCTCACGCTGCCGTCGCTCGAAGAACTGATCAAACCCGCAGCGCAGCCGAATGGCGCGTCAGGGGTGGCGACGGCATCCGCGCCCGCCGTGTCGGATGCGGACATGGTCCGCTCGCTCGACACCGTCATCTCTATGCTCGACAGCGACCGCCAGCGCGGCGCGCTTCTCGGGCAACTCAAAAAGCTTCGAGATGCGAAGCGTGAAACCGCCGCTGTGCCCGCTTCGGCGTCGGGCGTATCACCGGCCACGGCGGAGGCTGCGGATGCTGCTTCTGGCGCAAGCACGCCTGCCGTGTCGCCGGCGTCGTCGGTAGTGGCGAACATCGCGCAGAATGCGGGCTTGCTAGGCGCGATTGCGTCGGGGCTGACGAGCATCGAAGCCGACGTGAAGCGAGGCAAAACGCCGATCGCGTACTGGGGCGGCCTCTTCAATGCGGCGGGCAACGAGCTATTCACCATCGTCACGAGCCAGGGCCGCGAACCGTTCGAGCATACCATTTTCAACTACTTTGCAACTCTCTCCGGCTGGGGCGCGTGCGCCTTCGTGCTCGTTTGGCTGCAGCGGCGCGTGCAGATGCGCTTCGGCATCGACCGGGGGGGGCTGCATTCCAATCCGACGACGCGCGAACTCTTGCTCTTCACGATGCGCCGCGTCGCGCCGTATCTGTTCGCGTTTCTCGCCGCGCTGACGTTCACGCACTACATGCCGTTGTCGCTCGGCCGCACGCTCGCCATGGTCACCGCCTATGCGATGGTCGCGGGCGCGGTGTTCTCGGCCATCTGCCTGATCATGTTTTCGCTGTTCGGCTCAGCGCACCGGCGGGTCGCGGTGAACTTGCTGATCATCCGCGCGCGGCGCTTGCTGTTCGCCATCGGCACGTTCGGCGCATTGGGCGATGCCGCCTCCAACTACGACGTCGCCCAGCAACTCGGCACCAATCTGTCCGCGCTGATCTCGACTTTCGCAAATATGGGCGCGGCGGGACTGACTGCGTATTTCGCGCTCGCGTATCAGCGGCCCGTCGCGCATCTGATCCGCAGCCGCACTTACGAGCAGCGCAACACGTGCAAGGCAGCGACCGAGACGTTCGAAGTCGTCGCGTCGCTGTGGCAATTGCCGCTGCTGGTGCTGGCGTCAGCATCGGTGATTGCGCCGCTGGCGGGCATCGGCACATCGGAAAATGTCTTGCAGATGGCGATCGTCACTGCCGCGTTGCTCGTCGTCGGCTTCTTCTTGTCGACGATCGTCGTGCGCATCACGCGGCCGAAGTCGCGCAAGCCGCGCCGTCAATCGGCTTATGTCAGGCAGCTGGTGAAGTTCGTCGGCACGATGATCGTGACCGCCGTTTGGCTCGTTTTCCTCGAACTGTCGTCGCGCTTCTGGGGTTTCTCGCTCGCGCGCATGGCCGAGGAAAGCGCAGTGGCACGCGGCATCACGCATGCCTTGTCGATGATCGTGCTGACGTTCTTCATCGTCTGGCTGATCTGGATTCTGATCGATACCGGCATTCAGGAGGCGCTGCGCCCCGATTCCACGCGGCGCGGCGGGCGCGGCCCGAGCATGCGCGCCCGCACCATGCTGCCGCTCGTGCGCAACGTCGTGTTCGTGTCGCTGCTGATGATCGCGGCCATTGTCACGGCGGCGAATCTCGGGCTCAACGTCACGCCGCTGCTGGCGGGCGCGGGCGTGATTGGCCTGGCGGTCGGCTTCGGCGCGCAATCGCTAGTGGAGGATCTGATCAAGGGGCTGTTCATCATCATCGAAGATACGATTTCGGTCGGCGATTCGATCGAAGTGGAAGGCGGGCATGCGGGCATCGTCGAAAGTCTGACGATCCGCACCGTGCGCCTACGCGACGGCCAGGGCGCAATCCACGCCATTCCGTTCTCGCAGATCAAGACGGTGAAGAACCTGTCGCGCGATTTCGCCTATGCCGTGTTCGAAGTGCGCATGCCGTTTTCCGCCGATGTCGATCAAGTCACCGAAATGATCCGCGAAGTCGGCGCGGACCTGATGGCGGACATGCGTTACCGGCGCGAAATGCTCGGTCCGGTGGAAGTGTGGGGACTGGACCGTTTCGATCCAAACTGGATGGTCGTGAAAGGGCAGATCAAGACGCAGCCGCTTCAGCAATGGAGCGTGGCGCGGGCGTTCAATCTGCGCATCAAGCGAAAGATGGACGAAGCTGGCGTGGAGATTCCGGTGCCGCAGATGCATGTGCAGATGACGCGCGAAGTCGCGGAGGAGAGTCACGCTCGCGCGCAGCGAATCTGGACGGAAGAAGAGACGGAAGCGGTGGAAGCCAGCGTGACGCCGGTGCGCGATGTATCGCACGAGCCGCGTCCGGCGCCGTCGCCGACGGAGACTTCAGTGCAAATTCCGCCGCAGATTCCCACGGCGGCAGAACCGGGCAAGGGTTAAGCCGCCGCGAGCAGATCATTGACGTGCGTGGCGATCTGTTCGCCCGCGACGCCGTAGATGTGCAGCGAGATAGTGCCGCGGCTTGGCAGTAGTTCTGCGCATGGCTGACCCACTGATCCGGCCTCAGCAGCGCGTGGCGCACGCGTGTGCCGAAGGACGCCGGATCATCGAACGCGGCGTCGATTTCGCGGCAGAGTCGTCCCAGCGTCGGCTGGGCAGCGTGATGCGTTAATTGGCTGACATGTTGGTGCTTCATCGTGCGAACCGTGAGGATAGATGGTTGTCGGTATCGCTCATTTATAGCGGTTCGCACGTGGAAAGAATTTCCATATAATTCCGCTCGGATCATTAAAAATAGAATAATTTTCTACAAGGGGGCGCTGCATGAGAATGGACCTCATCGACCGCAAATTGCTCGAACTGCTTCAGGCCGACGTGACGATGCCCATCGCCGAACTCGCGCAGCGGGTCAATCTTTCGCAAACGTCTTGCTGGAAGCGCGTGCAGCGCCTGAAGGAAACCGGCGTCATCCGCGCGCAGGTGGCGCTATGCGATCCGAAAAAGCTCGGTGTCGGCACGACCGTGTTCGTCGCGGTGCGCACGAATCAGCACACGCAAACCTGGGCTGAAAATTTCTGCCGCGCCGTGCGCGATATTTCGGAAGTGGTCGAGGTGTACCGGATGAGCGGCGAGACAGACTATCTGCTGCGCGTCGTGGTGTCCAACATCGACGATTACGACCGCGTCTACAAGCAGCTGATCCGCGCGGTGCCGCTGTATGACGTGAGTTCCAGCTTCGCAATGGAGCAGATCAAGTATTCGACGGCGCTTCCGGTCCGGCCGCCGCTCGAACCTTAAGTCTTGCTTTGCCGTCCGTCAGGCCGCGCAATCGGTATAGGGGCGGGCCTCACGGCCCGCCCCTCCCACACAACCGCGCATAAGGGTCCGTACACAGCGATTCGGATTGGTGATCGGTTGGCCCGGCTATCGACGCAACGATGGAAGGCCAAGGGAGCCGAGATAG